>CALCCV010000159.1 GCA_937900305.1 uncultured Pseudobdellovibrionaceae bacterium
CGTGTGCTCTTCCGATCTCGATCTCTATGACATCGACATCGAAATCTCTCGCTCACTCGATCGTAAAATCTGGCTGAAATCGGGCGGCTACATTGTCCTCGACGAAGCAGAGGCCCTTGTCGTCATCGACGTCAACACCGGCCGCTTCGTCGGTAAAAAGGATCTTGAAGACACAATCCTTAAAACCAATCTCGAGGCGGTTCGTGAAATTGCCCACCAGTTGCGCATCCGCAACTGCGGCGGCATCATCATCGTCGACTTCATCGATATGGAAAAAGAATCTCACCGCGAAAAAGTCCTCCAAGCTCTCGCCGAAGAATTGGGCAAAGACCGCGCAAAGACTCACGTCATGGGCATGTCCTCCCTCGGTTTGGTAGAAATGACTCGAAAACGAATTCGCCCAAGCCTCCTCCGAACGCTGTGCGAGCCGTGCTCATACTGTGACGGCAAAGGGTATATCAAACGCAAAACCACGATCACCAACGAGATCTTCCGTGCCCTGGAGCGCGAGATTCACTCCATCTCATCTGGACGCACCTCAGTTGTGGTTCACTGTCACCCTCAGGTTGTGGATTTTGTTTATGAAATGGAAGGTGAAACTCTCGAGCGGGTCGAAAAATTGCTAGGCACCAATGTCAGCTTCAAATCCGAAGTGACCTACCACCGCGAGCAGTACGAAATCTTTCATATCTAGGCACGGCACCTCCGAGCGTGCTCAAAATTCGCTTCTAAAACCCCCAGCCTCTATCCCTAATGCGTTGTTTAATTGAGCTGAATCCACCTAGATAGATTGACAGAAACTGAAGCAAAGTGGCATGAACCTACCAGTCTATTTTGCATTTCTTTGTTTGCGTTGATCGCATTTCTTATGCATTTCTTTGGAGGATTCAATGTACGCCGTAATTAAAACAGGTGGTAAACAGTACCGAGTGGCCGCAGGCGATGTCATTCAGGTCGAAAAACTGGACGCCAAACTCGGTTCACAATTGGATCTCAAAGAAGTTTTGCTCGTCGGTGGCGACACACCTTTGATTGGCAAGCCCTTGGTGGCAAATGCTCTCGTGACAGCGGTCGTAACCAAACAGGCCAAGACGCGCAAGCAAATCGTTTTCAAAAAGAAGCGACGTCAATCTTTCCGCAAATTTAAAACCCACAAACAGATGTTCACAGAGCTCTTCGTTCTGTCGATCACTCTCCCAGATGGCAAAGTCACCAAAGCCACAACCGAACCACACATCAGCGACGTAGCACAAGAGCGTGAAGAGCGTTTGGCCGAAAGATCACGAGCCACTCGTCGCGCCGAAGGCACCTTGAAAGCCGTTCGCGGAGCTGCTTCTACGACGGATGACGAAGCCAAACCAAAAGCTCGCGCGGCAGCCAAAGGTGCAACTAAGAAGAAGGTCGCCAAAAAGACGGCCAAGAAAGTGGCAAAGAAAGCCACTAAAAAAGTAGCAAAAAAGAAATAATCGAAGTTTAATTTACGTTTTATCGGCGGAGGAACTCATGGCATCGAAAAAAGCTGGCGGTAGTACCAAGAATGGTCGGGACTCACAAAGTAAGAGACTCGGCGTGAAGCGTTTTGGCGGCGAATCTGTAAAAGCGGGAACCATCATTATTCGTCAACGTGGAACCAAGTTTCACTTGGGCAACAACGTGAGCATGGGCCGGGACCACACGATTTTTTCTTTGATCGAAGGCCTCGTGAAATTCGAGCGAATCACCAAAGAGCGATTCAAAGTCAGCGTGTACCCACGAGCAGCTGCAGCTGCAGCCGCATAAGTCACGCTTGGTGTAAAACCCTAAAAAGTTGACAATCCACTTGAACAGAGGAGCAGCGTCTTTGACGGCTCCTCTTTTTTTATTTAGAGACATGGGATTATGGCAAGATTTATAGATGAAATTGAAATTGCGGTCTCTTCTGGTCGTGGCGGTCCTGGTTCGGTGAGCTTTCGGAGAGAGTCCTTTGCTCCTCGCGGAGGCCCCGACGGCGGTGATGGTGGCAAGGGTGGCGATCTGATTTTTCGGGTCAACACCAGTCTGGTTTCGCTCGTGGATTTTAAACTTCACAAGCGTTACGCAGCTGAAAATGGCATTCCTGGTGCTTCCGCCAACTGCACTGGGCGCGATGGGCAAAATCTTGTGCTCGAAGTTCCACCCGGCACCCTCATCAAATCTGAGACGGGCGATGTTCTTTTCGACATGGCTAAACAAAATGAAGTTGTTTTTTTAAAAGGTGGCCGCGGCGGTAAAGGCAACCACTTCTTCAAAACCAGTGTCAACCAGGCCCCCGAATATGCGCAACCGGGTGAGGATGCAGAAGAATCAGCAATCACCTTGGAACTCAAAGCCATCGCCGATGTAGGCATCATCGGTTTTCCGAACGCGGGGAAATCGACATTCATCACGCGCATTTCGGCGGCCAAACCAAAAATCGCAGACTATCCCTTCACCACTCTCACTCCAAATCTCGGCGTGGTGCGCATCTCAGTCGATCGCAATTTTGTCGTCGCCGATATTCCCGGTTTGATCAAAGGCGCGTCGAGCGGAATTGGACTTGGGATTCAATTTCTCAGACACATCGAACGCACTCGTATTTTTGTTCACCTCATCGATGTGTCGGGATTTTCGGGTCGCGATCCTTGGCAAGACTACCTCGACATTTCGGGAGAACTTGAAGCCTACGATGTGCTTCAAAAAGAAGAGGCCAATTATGAGCCGCTTCGCCAACGGCCAGAGCTCGTCGTGCTGAACAAAATCGACGCCCTTCAAATCGAAGAGCTCGCCGCTATTAAATCAAAATTCGAACGCAATTTGGGTCACAAAGTTTTCACGATCTCTGCTATCACCGGCAAACACGTCAAGGAGTTGGTTGAAACGATTTCCAATCAACTTTTAGAACTCGCACCGGCAGCGCCCGGAAAGGATCTACAGTGAAGTACGGTATCTTCGGCGGAACATTCAATCCTCCCCACAACGGTCACTTAGCCCTCACGCAGTCGTTACAAAAAAAATTGGGACTGGACCGGATTTTTGTGGTGCCAAATTTTCTCAGCCCTCTCAAATCTCAAACCGATTCGCCATCGCCCGAGCATCGCTCAGAAATGACAAAGCTCGCGTTCTCAACTTACGGCGACAAATTTGAAGTCGACCTTCGGGAAATTGAGCGGGGAGAGGTCAGTTATACGATCGACACGATCGAATCCTTTCTTAAAGAGTATCCCAACGATCAGGCCTTTCTCTTGATGGGTGAAGATCAATTCGAAAAATTAGACGAATGGAAAAACCCAGCGGACATTCTGGCTTTGATCGATGTGATCGTGGCGTCGCGACCGAACCACCACTTCCCCGAAACTTTGGCTGAAATGCCAAAAGTGGTTCAATCGCTGGCGATCGAACATGGCTTCAACAGCGTTGAACTCAAGACCGACAAAACTATACAATTTGTCACCATTCCCGAAGTTGAAATTTCGGCGTCAGAATTGCGAAAAAAACTGCGAACTCGACAGCCCGTTGAAAAGTACCTTCCTCTGAGCGTCGAATCTTATATTCGTGACCAGGGTCTCTATCGAAATCTCGCAGAAAAGATCAAAGACTACAAAGCCTTCACCGCTTTCTGCGCGAAATTTCTTGATTCAAAAAAAGCCATCGATATCAAAGCTCTCGATATGTCCGAAATGTCTGCGCCCTTTGAGTACACCATTATCACGTCAGGAACCAGTACCCGCCAGACAACTTCAATGGCTCAGGGGCTTGTCCAAGCCATCAAGCAGGAGTTCGGGGTTTTTCCTCAAGGTATTGAGGGAACTGGCGAAGGCCGTTGGGTCGCGATCGACTATGGCTCGCTATCTGTCCATATTTTCTATGACTTCGTCAGACACGAATACAGTCTTGAGGACATCTGGAAAAAAGCGAAACCGATCAATTGGGTTGAAGCTGAAGCACTGAACGGATAAGTTTTGTGAAAATCACCATTCTTTCCATTCGTAACCAAGAGGAAAAGTGGGTCACCGAAGCCGAAACGCTTTATTCTGAAAAAATCTCTCACTTGGCCAAGTTCGAAGACAAAGTTGTTCGAGCTGCTAAAGGGGACCGGGCGGCCAAAGACCAAAAGCTTCAGGCCGAAAGCGCCATCTTTCAAAAAAATTTTTCCACCAGCGCCTTCATCGTCGGAATGGATGAGCGCGGTCAAAGCTTTGACACTCAAAAATTCGCAAAAAAAATGCAACAATGGATGAACTGCGGAACCAAAGAGCTCTGCTTTGTTATCGGCGGAGCCTATGGTTTACCTGAAGACGTCAAATCAAGATGTCGCGAACAGATTTCTCTGTCGCCCCTCACCTTTAATCACTGGCTGGCGAAAGTGGTGTTGATGGAACAAATCTATCGGGGCCTGTCGATTTGCAAGGGACTGCCTTACCACAATGAGTGATGCACCTTGGGTGCAAAAATGGATGCTCGGCTCACCTTTTGCTTTTGACCTGAGTCATGTTGCCATGGCGAAAGCTCCGACGTGTAGGTCTTCACTTCTGTCCCAATTGTGACCACTTCTGGACCGAAGAGAGCCTTTGGTGCCAGGTTTGCGAAAATATGTTCCGCAAACAAACCCTCAAAAGCCAGACTCTTGAGTGTGGTCCCCTTAAATACCTGATTGATTGGCCCCCGCACACTCGCTTGGGACGGACTTGGAGTCTGTATTTGCGGCTCCTTAAGTACAATCGAAACCCCCGAGCTTGGGAGTATCTGGCCCATGTATTTTTGGCTGCCGCTAGCGACCATCCAGAACCTGATGAGTCGACGGTTTTTATCCCTGCTCCATCACATGTTTTGCGAGATCATGCCTACTATTTTGCTGAAGCCCTTGCCCGTCATAGCGGTGGTCAATTTGCTCCATCGGTATTTCGTCTTCTCGACTCAAATCCACAAAAAGAAAAAAATTCCCGCCAGCGCAAAGAACGTGCGTTCGAACAAATCAGAGCTGTTCCCGCAGCCAACACGCTTATATTCGTCGACGACGTGGTTAGCACGGGCTCAACCTCGAAAGCAGCCCACCAGTGTTTGGGACAACCCTCTAACTTTCAGATTTGGGCACTCGCCCACCGAAGACTCAGTTGCGACGCAGTGAGGGCTTTGATATAAGCTTCTGATGAAATTCAAGATTTATCTCTCCGGCCTGACTTTTTTCGCCATCGTGCTAGCAACAGCCAGCTTTGCCAACCCGAAGCCCGAGGCAGAGACATCGACGCTCGCAACCGTTGTTCAAAAATATCGACAAGCCAAGCTTTCAACACTGGCCGTTGATAAAACCGTGACGTCGGAAATATTGGAAAAAAAATCGGTCTACCAGGGCAAGATTTATATCTCTGCTGGAAAATTTCGGTGGGAAACCGATCAACCCGAAAAGAGTCTCTTAGTTTATGATGGCTCACACCTTTGGAATGTCCAGTATCCAGCAAAAGAGTTCGAAGAGGCCAATCTTCAAGTGACCAAGAGTAAATTGTCGGACAAAGCCAAAGGCCAAAATATTCTTTCCTCTTTGTTCGGGAAACAACCTTTAGGGAAAATTTTTTCAATTAAGAAAGACGAAACGTCTTCTAGCAAAGACCAAACTGTGTATTCTCTCGAACCCAAAGATGACACCCTCGAAATCAAAGAGATTCGACTGACGACCGTGAGTAAATTGATTTCTAAAGTTCAGTACAAAGATGAAGTTGGAAATCTCACAGAGTTGATCTTCACTAAAACATCGCTTTCTGGCAAGCCCTCGCCGGGGCTCTTCAAATACTCTCCGCCAAAAGGCGCAAAGGTGACCGAAATATGAAATCAGTTCATTTTGTAAGTCTTGGATGCCCCAAGAATCTCGTCGACAGCGAAATCATGGCCGGCACATTGATGAATGAAGGATACACGATTGCTCCCGACGCTGAAGGTGCAGACACCGTGATTGTAAATACTTGCGGTTTCATCGAAGACGCAAAACAGGAATCAATCCAAAAAATTCTTGAGATGGGTCGCGCCAAAGAAGACGGCCAGCTGCGCAGGTTGGTTGTGGCCGGGTGCCTGGCACAACGTTACAAAGACGATCTGGTCAAAGAACTTCCCGAGGCAGATTTGTTCATTGGCTCTGGCGAATTTCAAAACATCGCGACCATTCTGAGAGGTCACGACAGTGGTGAAATCAAACGGACCTTCTTTCACTTGCCAACTTTCTTGCAGCAAGAGAGCACTCCTCGTGTAAACTCCCAACCTGGTCACCGCGCTTATCTAAAAATTTCAGAGGGCTGCATGAAGCGATGTGCGTTTTGCGCCATTCCTCTCATTCGCGGAAACCTCCAATCTCGAACTCTGCAGAACATTGTGAACGAAGCCAAACTCTTGGTCGCCGGTGGTGTTCAAGAATTGTTAGTGGTTAGCCATGATTTCACAGACTTCGGCTGGGATTTACGACGAAAAGATCCAACCGCGACCGAAAGCCCCGAAACTTTACTGCGAGCCCTCGACGCAGTTCCAGGACTGAAGTGGATCCGCCTATTGTATCTGTATCCTGATGGAATCACTGACGAGATGATCGATATTATCAAGAACAGCCAGAAGATTCTAAAATATTTCGATATGCCTTTACAGCACGTCAATAACCAGATGCTCAAGCGCATGAATCGCAAGATGACTCACGAAGAAATCACCGAAAGGCTAGCCAAAATTCGAAGCGAAATTCCTGAGGCTGTAATTCGCACCCAGTTTATTGTTGGCTTCCCAGGAGAAACTGAAGAAGAATTTCAAGAGTTGCTAGACTTTGTAAAGGAACAGCAATTTGACCGTGTCGGTTGTTTTGAATACTCACCTGAGGAGCAAACTCCCGGTGGAAAAATGACTGACCAGGTTGAAGAGTCCGTTAAGAAAGATCGTCATCACCGTTTGATGACGTTACAGAAGAAGATTTCTAAAAAGCGTCACAAAAAATTTGTCGGCCAAGAAATTGATGTCCTGGTTGAAGGCCTCAGCGAAGAATCTGAATTGCTTTTGCAGGGTCGCAGCTCTTTTCAAGCTCCTGACATAGATGGCGTCACTTACATCAACAAGGGCACAGCCAAAGTTGGCGAAATGCGACGTGTCCGAATCACAGGTTCCTTCGAATACGACCTTGTTGGCGAGATTTGTGAATGAGCTCTGAGGATCTTTTGAGTCCGGCATTGTTGTTTGCGGAATCACCTCATCTTGGTGTTATTTATGATCTGGCCAACAAACTCTCGGATCGACTTCAGATATTAGATTTCGGTCCGGTGGGATCAAGGGCTGTGTTGCTGATTCAAGGACCTTCCCAGGAAATCCACCTTTTGCTTGAGTCACAAGCCAAAGTAAAATCAGCCTTAGAAATAACCGTTGTTCTACGGCACGTTGACATCATCACTCAGACGTACCTTTCGATGATGGAAGCTCCTTTGCAGTCTGTGCTGATGGTGGCTGAGTCGAACTCTCTGGCCGAAATTTTAAAACTGGCAGAAATTCTGGTTGAAAAAGGTTTAGGGCTGATCGAATTGCGAAAAATCCGCGGCCATGAAGGCAAAGCTTACCTTTTGGCGACCGGACCGTCCGCTATCGATGCCCCGAGTTCATTTCCTGGCCAATTGCAGGTGATCGAACCGGTGACACCCTCGGTCCGGCATTTGTTTACGCCTAGTTGAGAGCGTTACTGCAGCGATCTGTGAGATTGGAAAATTTGTCTTTCCACTCCTTCACCTGATTTCGAATTAAGAATCCCAGGGCAAACCTAACTGTGGGCGCATATTTGCGACCCGATTTACAAGCTTGTTCTAAAGCTTTGAAAGCCGTTTCGTACTTCTGAATTTGAACCGCGGTACGGCCTAGACCTTCCCACAGCCGCGCCGATGTGGGTGCTATCAAAGTGCCCTTTTCGTAGGTAGCGGCGGCACCAATCAGATCCTTGTGGCGCTCAAGATAATCTGCCATCTGAAAATGCACCAACTCCGATTTTGGAAACTTCACGACCGCCTTTTCAAATTGAGATTTCGCTTTCTCATCTTCGCCGGTCTGTTCATAAATTTTAGCAATGAATAAGGGATTCGAGGGGTTTTTGGGATCTCGGAGGACGGCCTCTCTACAAAGTTTTGTTGCGGCGTCGTTAACTCCGTCGAGAGTATTGATTTCGCAGAGTTTAGAAACAAACTTCGGTTGGCGCCCAAACATTTCGATCATGTCTTGAATCAAAATTCTCAGTTCATAGTAATTTTTGTGAACCTCGTAAATTTCGGCGATTCCCTGGAGGGCTGGCTCATAGTCTCTTTTAAGGTCAGTCGCTTTCGTCAAGCTTTCGATGGCCTTTTTTTCGCGCTTCATTTTATATTCAGCCAATCCTTGCCAAGTGTACGCGACCCAACTCTTGGGATTTTTTGCGATGGCCAAGCCTGTGGTTTTTAAAACTTCTGGAAATTGATTTTGGCGATAGTGGGCTTCGGCTAGATCAGCTAAAATTTCGTCATTGGCCTTATCAATATTTTTCCACAAAAGATCCGTGATTTTTTTCCACTCTTTTGCATTCTTCAATCCTTCAATTTCTTTTTTCAGGGCGATTTGCTCTGGTGTGGCCTCAGGCTTCGTCTCTGGCTTCGCGGATCCTATTTTCTCCTTGGATTTTGGTGAAGCCGCAGACTCCTCTTCTAGCATCAACTCATCATCACCCCTGCTGTCTTTGGGTTCCTTTCCCGCAGAACTACCGAGCCGTGAAGGCGCAGAGAAACTAGCCTGGGCCTGAGAAGTCAGCATCCCCATGGTACAAAGCCAGACCAAACAGCCGGCAAGGCCTTTAAAAAGGGGGAGTGCTGACCGATAAGGTTTATAGGTCATGGAAGCCATTTTATTGTTTTTTCGAAAAGGTGCTTTTTCCATCTGCTTTCATCAGTTTAGCACTCAATTTATCGTGGGAAAACCACAGCACCCAGAAATATCGCAAAACTCATCTTTCCAAAGCCTCAGCAATCAGCGCGGCCAGGCGTTGGTCGAGTACATCTTAGTGTTAGTTGTCGTCATAGCGATTCTTCTTGTCGCTCTCGCAAAACTCTTTTTGCCGGCTCAATCTTTTTTGAATCAATTGACCGGAGAGGCTTACATCGGATGTTTGCTTGAAACCGGCGCCTTGCCCACATTGAATGGGGAGTCCACGGTGGCCGTGGACTCAGGCTGTGCCGCGACCTTTGAGCCGGGCGATACCAAAGCCATGGCGGCTTCTGGCGCAGGTAATGGCAGTGACGCCAGTGGCAGCCGAAATCGAGGACAAAGGGATCGGAACGCCAACGGCGACAGTGATTCGGAAAGCAAAAGCGGTCGCGGACGCCGAGGCCCCATCCTAGGTAGCTCCCGCAGTTCGAGAGCTGACAATGGCGCTGCGGACGGTGGCGGCGGAAAAGAGCGTTTTTCCGAAGGCGATGAAGAATCTGCCTCTGTTTTCAAAAATTCGCGCAGTCGCGGCGGTGGCGGAACTGGCGACTCCTCTGCCTCCAACTCAGCGAGCGGTGCGTTTGCCGCGGGATCGGTCAGCGAAGCCCAGAGATCGCAGATCAGGAAACAGGAAAACAAATCCGGAGCCAAGTTGCCGGGCACCGAAGAAGAGGCTCGATCAAATAAGAAAAAACCTTTTCACATGAAAAAAGATTCACGCGACATTGCGTCTGCCCAAGAGGAAGAAGAGTTCTCTTTTGGAATGTATTTCAAATACTTCATCATCATCTGCGTCATCATCGTTCTCATTCTTGTGATCGGCGGCCAGTTCATGCAGCTCAGTAAAAATCTCGAAAAAAAGGGATAGAAACAGCTCTTTCATCTCTGCCCGTTCTTTGGTTGTTTTACGAAAAAATTCTAAACGCCGAAAAATCAATTTGTTTCGTCTTGATTCTTTGATCTGATTGGGAGAATAGCACTCCTTACAGAGTCTATAGAAAACCCCTGGGGAAATCCTTTCGTGATCAAATACGCTGAGGATTGGTTTTTTTACAGATCGCATCGGGCAAGACGGGATGGGGCGTGAGTTTGGAAATTGGCGACAAAGTGGTACAAATTGGTAACGGACCCAAAGTTTTCGACCTCGACGAAGCCAATCGCATTTTGCCATTGATTCACAAGATCACCGAGGACACCGACAAGGTGGTGGCTCGGCTCAGTCGTCACCTGGAAATCTCAAACCATTTCGACTCACTTCTTTCTCAAAAGATAAAAAAGGAAATCGACACCACCATTGAAGGTTGGTTCGCCAAAATCGAAAAATTAGGTGGAACCCCCAAAGGAATTTGGCTTGTCGATTTTGATTTTGGCCAAGGGTACTATTGCTGGAAATATCCTGAACTTGAAATTCGTCACTGGCATCTTCATAGCGAAGGGTTTTTGGGACGCAAAGTTTTGGGGCCCAGCTTGATCTAAAAGTTCGACGCGCAAACCCTCAACATTTTGATCGATGAGACCTAGACTTCGCCCATGCGAATAGGTCTAGCACAAATCAATCCCACTCTTGGATCCTTGAGCCAAAACGCTGACAAAATCATCGAACTCAGCCAGAGTTTGGCGGATCGCAAATGCGAACTCGCGATTTTTCCTGAGTGCGCACTGTTGGGTTACCATCCTTTTGACCTTCTCGAGCGCCGAGAATTGATCGCGCTTCAGATGAGCGAAATGAAGCGCCTCATTTCAAAATTGCCAAAAAAAATGGGCGTCATTTTTGGAATGATCACAGAAAATCCAAAAAAATTGGGTCGCCCCTATTTCAATTCAGCCATCTTCGTTGACGATCGGAAAATAAAAAAAGTTTTTCACAAACAACTTCTGCCAACCGGAGATGTTTTTGACGAAGCCAGATTTATTGAACCCGGTCACCTAGAGAACAATTATGTTTCTTTTCGGGGACGAAAATTTTTTCTCACAATTTGTGAAGACATCTGGGCCTGGCCGGATGAAATGGGACGGTCTCCCTATGGTGAAAATCCTCTGAAAAAAGTTTCGAAGCAGAAGGTGGATCTGGTCATCAACCTCAGCGCTTCGCCCTATTATCCCGGCAAATTAAAACACCGTGAGCGCATGGTCGCTGCGACAGCTAAAAATTTTAAGGCACCCATGGTGTATGCAAACATGGTCGGTGGCCAAGATGAGATCATTTTTGACGGTCAAAGCTTTGCCGTCGATAAAAAAGGGCAGCGATTTTTGAATTGCGCGGCCTTTACCGAAGATTCAAACGTGTTTGACTTGGACACTCAAGAAGTCTGGACACAAAACGTTCCAATTGATGCAACTCACGAATTGCAACAAGCCCTCGTCTTAGGGATTCGGGATTTCGCACAAAAAACCGGATTGAAACGAATGCTTTTAGGACTAAGTGGTGGAATTGATTCCGCGCTCGTCTTAGCTTTGGCGTGCGATGCCATGGGACCACAGAATTGTTTGGCGGTCCAAATGCCAGGGCCTTTTACGGCAAAGCTCAGTATCGACGTTTCTCGGCGTATGTGTCAGGGACTGGGAGTTGAACTCCGTGAAATCAGTATTCAGAATTCTTTCGAACAAATGAGTCTGGATCTTCGGTCCCAACTCAAAGTCGACGGCACTCACGTCGCCTTCGAAAATCTTCAGGCCCGTCTGCGCGGGATCAATTTGATGGCTATCAGCAACGTTGAAAACCGCTTACTTCTGGCAACCTCGAATAAAGATGAACTCGCTTGTGGTTATGCCACACTGTATGGCGATTTGTGTGGTGGACTCGCGCCAATTGGAGATTTAACCAAAGGTCAAATCGTAACCCTTTCGCGGTGGTACAATCGCGAGCACGAAGTGATTCCCCATGAAATTATCGAACGACCGCCCACCGCCGAATTGAGGGCTGGGCAAAAGGACCAAGACTCCCTACCACCTTACGACCAGTTGGACGCCAGTGTTCGCAGAATTGTTGAACAGTGCAAACCGGCAAAAGGTCCGATTGATCAATTCCTACTGCAAGCGTTGGCACGCACAGAGTTCAAGCGTTGGCAGGCTCCTCCAATTCTAAAGGTGTCAGAGCATGCTTTTGGCCGCGGCCGTCGGTATCCGATTGCCCATCGCTTTTTTGCGAAATCTGAAGCTGGAAAATAGTTTCTAAAAAAGCGCCAACAGATCCAGCTGTTTCGGTTGCCGTTCAATTTGCGGCAGGCGATATTCAGGCTTACCGGTTAAAGCAATCAAGTTTTCAATTTGAGGCGGAAGCCCGTTGATCGAAATTTTTTTAATCATTTCAAGAAACAAAAAGCCACAATAGGTGGCATCTTGTTCGGCCCGATGAAAGTCGGCTGATGGAATTTTCAAATGCTGCACAAGGGTGCCCAATCGGTAGTTGGGAAGCCCCGGAAAAACTTTGCGAGCGATCGGAAGGGTGTCTAACACAACTCCCTTTGGCGCTGACGCTTCAAATTTCGCAATGTCAGATGCAAGAAATTGAGAATCAAAAGGCGCGTTGTGAGCCACCATCGGCAATCCGGCGCAAAAATCTGCAAACGATGGCAAAATCGATTCGATCAGAGGTTTTCCCTGGACCATGTCGTTAGTAATTCCATTTACCGCCGTCGCACCTTCGGGAATGGGCCGACGTGGGTCGACGAGAGTCGAGAAAACAGACTCCACTTGTCCATTCACAAAACGAACGGCACCAATTTCAACAATTTGATCAACACCACCGACCGTCCCGGTCGTTTCAAGATCGAAAGCAATAAACTCCATAGGTCGAGAGCCTATAGAATTATCTTTTCACATTCAATTTTCTTCCTCAGATTAGGAATATGCGTAATAAGGCCAACTCACAATCTACGCTCGAAAACGAACTGGTGCTTGAAGGGCCCCTTGCGGATTCTATTCTCGACACACTCCTGCAGAAAGAGATTCCCATTGACCACAGTTGCGGAGGAAACGCCGCTTGTGGCACCTGCCGGATTGTCATTTTAAGTGGCGGAGAAAATCTAAATCAGCGCACGACCGAAGAACAAGATTTTATCGAAGGTCGCGGATGGCGGGAAGAGGAGCGACTGGCCTGTCAGTGCCTTTTAAATAAAGGGACTTTAAGTCTAAAAATTCCGCAATAACGGTTGCTGATCAACACAGTTCACAACAACATTTATTTTAGCCAAAACGAGTTTGTATAAATCCAAGGGATCCAGCGTTTGGCATCGGGCAACGGAAACAGGGGACTGACCCGCACCTGCACTCGATAGACTCCAGGCTCAGAGATATCAAAAATAGTATCCAGCTCATTGGAAGTCTTGAACCGTTTGCCTTCTTTGAGCAGCACCACTTCATAAAAATCTTGCAAAACGCCTGGCAGAATCGCCCGAATTTTAACACCTGGGCGCCAAGCCATCTCGGTTCCGATTGGTAAGATATTTTCGCCATCATCCAAATAAGCTTCGAAACCGCGAGAATCACCCAAAATATCGAATGATAAGTAAGAATTGCCTTGCTTCAAAGATCGCATCAATTTTTCACGATCACTTTTGAGATTTCCCGTGAGCTCGGAAGTGAGTTGAACATGATTTGCTGCAATTTCAAAAGTTCGCAGATAGCTGGGAAACCGGATCGGATAAGAGCTGAGTGGAATAGCCCGCGCAGAAGCTTCGGCTCCTGCAAAGGCAGAGACCTTTCGGTGCGACGCCACCTCATCCAACAAACTCAGCTCTTCAGTAGGTTCTGTCAGCAATCGTAAAAAAGCATAGCGGGGATTGAAAGGGTACAACAGCAGACTCCATAACACTGAAAATTTTGAGTCCTGCCAAGACTTCATTGCCAATGCCTTGATGTTAATGACCTCGATGCCATCTAATCCCTCGGGAAGAGGGCCCGTCCAATCAAAACCTAAGTGAAATGGGTGCGCGAGGTAAATCAATGACTCTGCGTGATCTGCGGGCTTTTTAGCTAGCAGGTCCGTCAAGAAGACCTGAGCTTCGCCTAAATTTCCCAAAGTCGACTCTTTGTTCGATGAAAAAAAGATCAATCGCGAGTCGAGGTAACTGTATTTTGCACCAAACAAGGTCAAAAAACCTTGTAGGTTCAAATCCAAACCCATGAAATTAAATACATTTAAATCTGTAAAAATCAAAAAATCCTGACCAGCTTTTCTGCCCGACTCTACAATTTGCTGATAAGCGCTGGTTCCTAGCGAAAGGTTCGAATGGATATTTGAAATACCTTGGTAATAATAAAAATGAGTGGACCGTTGAGTTTTTGTTGGCTTCGCAAAAATTTCGGTGTCGTAGCTTGACACATAGAATCCATAAAAAAGATACACCAACAAAAATGTAGTGAAAAGATTAATTAGCCTCATTGCTGGGTTCCCCCATATAGCTCGAAGCGATCACCCTCGAGCTTCCGCAAAAGATTCAGCTTTACGCCCCGATCATTGAACCAATCTGGAAATGAGTCTTCACGAGCCCTTAGGAAATAAAATGATTTCTCGCTAGGCAATGACTCAGGTTGAAAATCGTAAAAATCGATTCGCCGACTGCCCTTCAGTTTATAGAATGGCACCTGCATCTTGTACCAAAAATACGACGCCAGTTGGTAGTTACTGAGATAGAGTGGCCGCAACATCTGAGTTTCCAAAATCAGGCGATCGAACTCCTGTGTTTCAACAACCTTGTGGGGAATAAGGTCGCCACGGCCGGCCACCAAAGCCCCGATAATAAAAATCTGCGGCAAAAGCCAGATGGCCAGATCCAATCGAAAACGCTTTAAAAAACCACTTTGCATCAAGACCAAACCCCAAATTGGAAAAAATGCAGTGAGGATCCAATTGGCTTCCACAAAAGATTTTAAAGACGAATAAAAAAACAATAGCAGGGGCAAAGCACCCGAAAGCCAAAGAAACGTGCTCACAGTTCTTTTTTCGACGGACTTCGATTTGGGTTTAAACCAAGGAAATCGAAACAGCAAAAATGGACCCACCAAAAGCAAAACAACCAATAGGTAGGTGCTGACAGAATCCCAAGACCATCTCTGCGAATCAAAACCATGATTCAGTTGAAAGCGAAAAGAAATGTAATCATTCTGCGAATTCCACCACAGCGTGGGCAGCGCTCCCAAAAACAACAGTGCGACAAACAACACGAGTTCATAGACCTTCACTTGTAGGGCTCGCCAATGAATGACCAACAGAAGTGCGAGCGGGCCCAAACTCAAAATAGCGGTGTATTTCGACGAAAATCCCAATCCGATGGCCAAGCCAGCAAGACAAGTCCAATATCGATTTTTGGTTTGCACCCGTTGAACACTCGCCCATAAAAAAATGGAATAAAAAAATAGAAGGGGAGCATCCGGGGTCGCAACCGCACTCCCCAGACCGGTCAGCGGATTCGTGAGAATCAATATTAGAAACAAGATCGCACGCTGGGGCGACAAAAACGATTTCGCAAAAAAATACCACAGAACAAAACTCGCCTGGCTTAACAAAACCATCGAAGCCCGCGGAACCGATTGAGTAGTTATGACGTGACTAACAGCCCACTGTATCCAAGCGATGGCTCCAGGATGGTCAAAATAACCAGCTTGGGGATGCAGTGACCAAACCCAATAATAAGCCTCATCGGGGCTTAGCGGAAACAGCCAAGATCGGAAGAGCGTCGTGTAG
>CALCCV010000160.1 GCA_937900305.1 uncultured Pseudobdellovibrionaceae bacterium
GAAAATTGACCTCTCCGTCTTTTATGCGAACAATCCGCTGTGGAAAGTTCGACACGAATGACTAAGACATTTGATGTCCGTTTAGATAGCTTTAGATCTCTGAACCCAAAAATTCAAAACCTCACATGGGTAAATGCTTTAGAATTCGGCGGCTTTGATTGCAGCGTTGACCTTGAAGTGTCCGGCAAATCTTATCGCGGTCGAGGCTGGGCACAAGACGAAAATCTTGCCTTTGTAAAAGCGGTCGCTGAAGCTTCCGAGAGGGCCGCACTCGGAAAATCTCCATTTACCTCGTCTTGGGGAATGGCGGCCCACACGGACAAGGTGCTTGCTATTGAAAACGCAAAAAGAGAACTCTTCGAGCGAGACGCATTTCTTTGCCATTACTTAAGTCGAACGCCATTTTTGGCGGACAATTCTGAAAAGCCAAAATGGTTTTTACAGTTGCGAGAAAGGTTGGCTCACAAAAATGCCGAGCTAGTTTCTTTTTTGCTGAAATCTGATTTCGGAGTGGAAACGTCACTTGTCTGTGTCTTTGGTGAAAACTATAACAAAAGATTCGGTGGCACTTTGGGTTTAAGCTGCGGCCTTCACTATAATGACAGGCTTCGCTCAGCAACATGCGAGGCTTTGCGCAACTTCACCGCACAAGAGAAGAGTCCTACTCCCTCAATTTCACTTTCCGATTTTTTAAGACTGGAAACGGTGACGCCTGAACACAGACAACGACTCTTTCTCGATCTTGGTTTTTTTAGAGAAATTGAGTTTATATTTTTAGAGTCGATTAACGAATTAAACGATAGCCCAGTATTACATACGCTTGATGATCAAAGGTGGGAGATCCAGGAGTTGCCCGATCCTACCGGCATCGGGTTTGCGATTGTTCGTGCATTTCACCCTGACCTTCAAGGCGAGCTGAAGAGTTTATCTAATGGACTAAATACAAAAAGGTTAAGCCAGTTCATGAGTGTGACTCCCACAATTGAAAGTCTTAACCCCCATCCTCATATTTTAGGGTAGTAAATATGACTCATCAGATTGAAACTCAAAAACGAATGTCGGAGCTGATAAAAAGATTTGTCATCGCCTACCTTCTTTTGGGTTTGGCCCTTGCGACCCTATCAACGGTTTTCAATGGCGCAATCCAAGAGTCTGCCGCCCGGCAGGTGACAAGTTTTTTGAAGCGGTCAGCTTTTCGGGGTGAGTATCGAGAGATCATTCAGGCGCTTAACGATGGAAGCCTTGAGTCTTTTCGCGGAATTGTCTACTTCAATAAGGAATCCAAAATTATCATGTCTGTTCCGGTAAACCTTACGGAAAACCTCATTCGCGGAAAATCCTTTACTGATGCCCTTATCTATCGCCGATTTGAACTGCCTATTGCAACCCAGGACGGTATTACCTTTGGTCGGGTCCTATTTATATACAATGCCTTTGATCTCGTGCCCATAAGCCTCGCGGTTTGGTTTATCATGATTTTAATGACGGTACCGCTTGGACTTCAGCAAAAAAGAAAAGTCCTAGGCCAGGTGTTAAGAGAGCTTGATGTTCAAAAAAATGAAGTCATCGCAGAGATTGCAAAAAAAGTGCGGCATGACATTCGTTCCCCGATTCAAGCCTTAAGAAATACGGTGGAAGAAGTAAAAAGTTCATCGCTTCAAAGGAACGTTAACCTTGCCATTGATCGCATAAGTAAAATTGTGGACGATCTCAATGACTTTGTTCCGACTCCTAAAAGGGTTGTAGAGGTTGGTTTAGTCCAGGCGCACCTAGGCTCAAAGTTCATTCCAGATTTAATTGATCAAATCGTAAATGAAAAGAGAGCGCTGGTAAAGCACGATGGGATTGAAGTTAGCGTGAAAGTTGATGAGAGTGCCTTCTTTTTTTATTCACTCATTGAAGAAAACCAGTTTCTATCAATGATCTCTAATATATTGGACAATTCTATTCACGCGGTGTCACCGCAAAGTGGCCGCATTCAGATATCCATCTCCACCGACCGCGTATTTGGAAAGATAAGAATTTCTGATAACGGTTGTGGAATTGAGACTATCGACCTTCCACATGTTTTTGAAAAGCATTTCACCAAGGGAAAGGCCAATGGGTCAGGCCTTGGGCTCTTTTATGCCAGAGAAACAATGCTAGAAAATGCTGGAGAAATTGAAATTGCCTCAGAAAAAAATGTCGGAACCACGATTGAAATTAAACTTCCGCTGGGTCTGATGCCTGATTGGTACACCTCCGAAGTGCGCATTGAGCGCGGTCAAGAACTCGTAGTAATTGAGGACCAAATTTCTAACATAATTTGCTGGGAGGAGTTTGTGTTCCCCCGGTTAAGAGAGGCTGGCGTTAAGATTCGAATCTTTTCGAACTTTTCTGACTTTGTCACTTGGTTTGGCTCTCAACATGAACCCGTAGGCAAGTATAGATTCATTGTAGATTACCATTTAGGCGAAAAAGAGACTGGCCTTGATCTCATTGAACGGTTTCAGATTCAAGACAAAGCCTATTTAGTAACATCAGCCTATGACACCAAAGAAGTCCAACAACGTTGCCTTGGCCTTAACTGCAAACTCGTGCCTAAGTTTTCACTTGGAGCACTCATCCCAGTTTCACTGACTTAGAATCTATTCGAAGTATCACCTCTCACCGCCACGATTTGGGCTGCTTTCGTGATCGAAGTACCAACTTCTTTGATCGAGAACTCGACCACGATCATTTTCTTAACATTTCAAAGACTTGCCATTTGCATCCGAAAACAACCGACTTTCTCTGATCGAAAAATCGATCAAAGGCCCTCGCGCGCACAGTTTTGATTTCTGATCAGATCCCGAGCCTAATCAATAGTTTATCGAACATTTTTTGAAACTCAAAATTCTGGCACACAATTTTCTATAGAGATTGCCAGGAGGAATCAAAAAATGAACAAGACAATGTCCGCGAAAGAAAAAATCAAAGCGATCAAGTGCTGTCCGTCGTGTGGGTCAAAGGACCTTTATCGGATGGAGGTTGATTTGCTGTGTCTCGATTGTAGTTGGCTCTCAGCCTCTCTATTTGTCTCAATGGGTGGGATGGACAACATCTTTAGCGCCGCCCGCGACCATTTCGGAAGCAAAGACGAAGCAGACTTAGCAGTTGTTGCAAGTGAGAGTCATGAAGGCGTAGGTGCCGCATGAGCTCCTGCCGAAAGCCAATCACAACCGATGACGATATAGAGCAAAACGCAATCCCGATCAAACGCACGGCAAGGAAAGGTCTTGCCCGCAGAGGACTGAATTCAGTTGTACGCGTGGTGGCGCACATCAACTGCGGAATTCGAAAAATTCTGAAGTCAAAAAGAGGAGAAGACTTTCGAGATTGGGCAAAGACTGAAAAATTTCATGTCGAAGAACTCGAGAGTCTCAAAGTTCAAGAGCGCCGTAACACTTACCAAAGTCAATTTAACCGTTTTCTCTAAGTAGAAAACAAAAGGAGGTCTATGAGTCGAACAAATCAAAAATCAAGCGCGTATCGAAAAATTAAAGACTGGCTCGAGCACGGTGACAGTCAGATCGATCGTGAAAAGCCAGCACGCAGGCATCGTCAGAGAGTGTGGCGGGAACGCTGCCCCTGGTGCGACGGAATGACGTTGGGATTTGAGGGCAAGCTTGAATGCACGGAATGCGGTCCCGTGACCGACGATGAATACGCAATGGGCTTTAACCGTGTCGCATAAGGAAGAGGAACACAGATCCAATGTCATTGAATTCAAACCAAATTCCAAAGGGGGAGCTATGTACCAAGATCAAGATACAAATGAACACGCCGGTCAATTTGTGAGTCCAAGGAGATGGCGCCATTTTGACATCTTCACGGGCCAAATGGATCAGCACTATGCGGTTAAATGTAAAAACGCCGTAGGCATTGCCTTTCAGCGTGAGGGTAGCCACGCTTTCCGAATTAAACTTTGGATGTTTGGTGATGTCGGCTACATTTTACAGCCCCTAAGGGATGCCCCCTATCGGTTCAGTATCTTTAACTTGGAAGAACGAGAGGACCGCGCCACTAAGGTCATGAAAACCTATTGGCGAACTGTCGGTGATGGCGAGTGGCTGGGCGATGTCATCTCTCTTCAATTTCATTTAATTCACGAGAATTTATTTTTGATTCTTAAGCCCGCTGAAAAGGATCCCGCTCTAGCGGCCTAATTTTGCGAGCATCAGAGGGCGAACTTATTTTTTAAGGGAGGATATCAAAAAAACAACAATTCACAAAGGAGGTCCAATGACCCAGAAACAGATTTTTATCTCATCAATTGCAGTTTTAGGGGCTGTTATGATGTTAACACCTGAGATCTCGCACGCTAGCCTTGAGTCATCCCTTGATGGAATCCGTTCTAAAGTTACTGGCGTGATTATGCCAATCCTTGCGGTTATCGGGATGAGCCTTGCAGCCCTTTCTTTTTTTACCGGGAACCCCAACAGTAAGCAACACATCGCTTACGCGATCCTTGGCTGCATTTTTGGTTTTGGCGCTCAGGCCATTGTCGATTTTATTGCACAGACGGTGCGCTGATATGGAGACTCAATCAGACCGCATCACCTCAAGTGTTCCACGTAGCCTAGAATCCAAAAGCAAGATGTTTGGGTTTGAACTAGGTGACCTACTTTTAATATTTTTCAACTTAGCTGTAACGAACCTGATTTTCGGCACAACTTCGCTGCGGTATCCACTCGTATGGGGATCAACGATTTTAATCGCAAGTGGCCTTTATCTGCTCAAGCGCGGAAGGCCAGACAACTTTCTACAGCACTACGGCGAATATTTGTTTGCCCCGTCCGTGAGATCCGCCAATGCGAACGATGCAAAGTTTGAGAGATTATTTCAACCAGGAGGCGAAAAGTGAAAATAAACCGCGAGCCTTCGCTTTGCGAAGAGCTTCCCTACTGGGAATTTGTTAGTGAACCTGTCCCCCATGTCGTCCACATTGATGGAACTCTTGTCGTAGGCCTTAAATCCTCACTTCTTGATATCGAATGCTTTGACAACCAAAAAATTAACGATCTCACAGTTCAGTTGCGATCATGTCTTGAATCTTTGTCAGAAGATAGCGACGTGCAATTTTGTCTTAATATCGAATCCGATTTTGAAAAAACTATTTCGCACCACGAATCTCGAATCGAGGAATCGTCACACTCGTTGATCGTAGCCCTTGAGAAAGAGCGAATGGCCAGACTTCGAGAGGAAATGAAAGATTGCACTCTTTATCGGCCCAGGCTCCATGTTTATGTGTCAAAGCAAATGGAGCAAAGCCAAAAACTGAAGTTTCTTTCAAGCCGAAAGTCATTTGTAAACGTCAGCGAAGAAACTTACCGCACCACTTTAGAAGAACTTTCGCAGCAAATGATGTCCTTTAAACTTCAGCTCGAGGGCCTGGGGCTGACGGTCACGAGTCTCTCTATGGACGAAACTCTAGACCACATTTACCAAACGCTAAATCCGAAAAGATCATTCGTGATGCCGCGTCCGGAAATGCCGGTGACCTCGCTTAGTGTTGAGAGCAGCGATGCTACTTTGGGAGTAAGAGTTCAAAGTCCGACCGGGCATTCATCATCCCCTAGGGAGAGGCTCACCTTTGGAGACTTGGTGTTGGATCAAGAGGAGTTTCTGTTAGATCAGAGACTTCACCGAGTGATTACACTTAAAACTTTGCCCGAGATGACCTACGCCGGAATGCTGGCATCATTTCTTCGTCTCCCGTTCCACTATGACCTTGTATTGAGTGTGTCCGTCCCGGAGCAGATCAAGGAAATGTCAAAGCTCAATCAAAAGCGCCGTATGGCCCACTCGCTTTCGATCAGTCAGGACGGCCGGGCCTCAGACTTAGAAAGTGAGTCCAAGCTTTCAAGTACTGAAGAGTTAATTCGAGAGCTATTGAATTCAGGACAGCGGATCTATCAAACACATCTCATGATCGTGCTGAAGGCCGAGAACTCAAAAAGTGGAGTGCGCGAACTCAACCTCAAGACCAAAGAGGTTTTGTCGAGACTTCGGGGACTTCAAGGAGCCGAAGGCTGCCAAGAAACGGTTGGCAGCTGGAAGGTCTTTAAAAATCAACTACCGGCTGCCGCAAAAGAGATGATTCGTCCAAAAAAAATGAAAACCAGCAATCTTGCTGACTTTTTGCCAGTCTACGGTCCCAGGCTTGGTGATGCCGATCCTGTAGTTTTGTTTCACAACAGGCTTCACGGCCTGGTGAGCTTTAACCCTTACGACTCTGGGCTCCCCAACTACAACGCGCTGGTCACAGGTTCCAGTGGCGCTGGGAAGTCATTTTTTAATAACTTCATTCTCCTTCAACAGATGGCCAGAAATTCGCGGGTCTTTATCATTGATATCGGCGGCAGCTATCGAAAGTTGACCACCGCCCTCGGTGGTCAATACATCGAGATGAACTTGTCTGACCGGTACGCGATTAATCCATTTGATTTGAGCGGCGACACCGCCCCGTCAAGCCAGAAGCTGAAGTCTCTGGTCAGCATCGTTGAGCAAATGGTGAGTGACGATGATAAATCTAAACTTTCAAAGCTTGACCGGGTGTTAATAGAAAAAGAGATCCTGGACGTTTACGACAACTGTAAAGGGGCAACACCTTGTTTGTCTGATTTGATGACAAGATGCCTTGAGAGTCCGGAGCCAGGATTAAATACCATCGGGAAACTTTTGTTTTCATGGACTGGCGCTAGGCCTTTTGGACAACTTTTAGACCGGCCTGGAAAACTTCAGACCGAGGCTAAGATTTGCGCCTTTGATTTAAAAGGTCTCTCTTCGTACCCCGATTTGCAATCGGTGATGATTCTCATTTTGACTGATTTCATTCTCACTCAGGTTGAAAAAGACAAAACTTCGACCAAACGAATTATTTTGGACGAAGCATGGGAGCTTTTAAAAAGTGAAGCCGCAAGTTCCTTTATGGAGTATTGCGCACGGACACTTCGTAAAACCGGCTCCGGCATTACGTTCATCACCCAAGGAGTGGAGGAAATCGTCGCCAGTCCCATTGGTTCTGCAATTCTTAACAATACGGCGACCAAGGTTGTGATGCTTCAACGGGGTGATACAAAAATTTTAAGTGAGACGTTGAAATTAAATTCGGAAGAACTGACCCTTGTTCAAGGTCTTCGAAGCCAAAAAGGTGAATACAGCGAGGCTTTGTTGATAGAGGGCAATGACCGCCAGGTTATTCGGATTTTTCCAATGCCGCTCGACTATTGGCTCTCGACGAGTGATTCCAAAGACAATGCGGCCTTAGAGAAAATCATGCGAGATGAAAATCTTGATTTGACCGAAGCGTTGAAGGTGGCGGCAAAGCGAATGCCTTTCGGCGTGGCCTACGCGGACAACCATAAAACGGAGGTCTTATGAAAAAATTAAGAAACTGGGCTCTATCAGTTGTTTTGATTGCAGGGACGCTCTTGCCTGTAAGATCCGCGCGAGCGGATCTTTTTGGCGGTGACATCGCAGTCCTTGTCCAAATCCTTGCTCAAGCCATGGAGCAGCTCATTCAACTTAAATCGATTCTTGCCAATGGAGAAGATACGCTAGGTCTACTTCGTGACATTAATGCCGGAATCCGCGACGGCCTTCGCGTCATTCAGATTTTTGATCCGAAACTAAATCCTGGGCTTTACGGCAATCAAAGTACTGCACTTCAAGTGCTGGCAACACTTGAACAGCTTTACGGCAAAGTACCACAAACACAAAATGAAAATTTGCAAAAAGCCCAGGATCAGTCGGTTGCAGAAAGTATTGCAATGAACGCAAATCTTTACACCTATGCCGATAGTGTCGACGTTCAGGTCTCTCGCATTTTAGAGCATGCAAAAAATGTGAGCCCCCAGGGAGCGGCAAAACTTCAAGCAGAGAGCATTGCTGTTTTAATCGGTGTCACCACACAGATGCTTCGAACCAATTCAGCAATGCTAAAGGTGATGGCGCAAAACATGGCACTGGAAAACCGCAAAGACAAGATCCAGTCCCAGCAGTTTCGGACTCAATACAACGATCTTTCAAACTCCATAAGGACTTTACCAAAAAACCCAAGCCTATCAGAGCTTGATCGATGAAAGGAGGTCACTCATGCCGCATTTTGAAGTTCTAGGGTCTTTGGTTAAAGATTTACATCAGGAATTTGTCCGGATGTTTTATCTGATTTTGCCGGTGTTTTATATGATAGCAATCGCGCTTGGCTGGTTTCGCACTCGCTCGGAATTTAACTTCATCGACCCGCTCAAACGTGCAATCATTGCGACTCTTCTTTTGGTGAGCTTTCAAGACATCAGCACCGCTATCGTAAGTGTTGCCGATGCCATCGCAACTCGCATCGACGATATGTCAGGGCTCGATGCTGTCATGAAGATGGCCGATCAAAAGATTCAAGGGTACTCCATTTCTCCGACCGCTGCGCTTTTGTCGTTTCCGGACCTGTTGGTTTCGATACTGACTTTTCTAAGTTATTTGATTTTGTACGTGGCAAGGTATCTCACCATCGTCATGTACTATTTTTTCTGGATCTTTCTCTCAGTCTCTTCACCGCTACTGCTTTTATTTAATGTCTTTCCGGGAACAAGCCAGATCACAGCCAATTTATTTCGAGGTCTTATCGAGGTGGCATCATGGAAGATTTGTTGGGCCATTTTGTCAGCTATGCTGACAGCCCTTTCATTTGGCGACATCTACAAGACTGAGGGGAATTACTTAACGGTCGTGGTGCTAAATTTTGTCATAGCACTTGCGATGATAATGACTCCAATGATCGTGAAATCCTTGGTGGGCTCAGGTGTACAAAGCATGTCATCTAGCCTCGGCGCAGGCGCTGTTGCTGCGATGGTCGCAGTTCCTGCAAAAGCAGGTGTTGTCGCGTCTAAGGCATCAGCAGGAATGAGCGTTCCGATCAATTTCGCAAAAAATAAAATTGTTCAAAGAAGAGAAGAAAAACAAAGGAGGGATTCATGGAACAAAATGTAAAACAAAAGTCAGTTATCTCAGGTTTCCCGAAAATGTTTGCCGATCTTTCGCACCAGAACCAGTTTTTAAAAATGATTTCCTTCGGGCTGATTGTGATTACGCTTGTCTCGCTATCACTTGTCGCCGTGTTTGTTAGGTCAGGTCCAAAGGTCATTGCGCTCACGCCAACGGGAGAACTGGCGGAGTACTCAGACATTGTAAGTGAAGACCATGTGAAGGCCCTTGCCAAGCACTATTTAGAGCTTCGGTATTCCTGGGATGCGAAGACTTTGGTTAAAAATCTCAGCCGGGCTGAGGATTTGATCGCTGATCCCATGGTGCCAGCATTTAAGAAAGCGATGAGCGATCTCTTGCGATTCTCAAAGGACAAACATGTGGGGCAAAGAGTCTATGCACGCTCGATCAATGTAGATGGAAAAAAAGGAACCGTTCAGATTTTGGCGGATCGAGTGACCGAGATTCAAGGCCTTAAAGCGGCGACGGTTTTAAAATTGACCCTCTCTTACACTGTCGATGAGCGAAGCTTTAAAAATCCGTGGGGCGTTTACGTTACCAAAGAGATTGAGGAGCCGCTATGAGATGGAAGATTGTAGGCCTCATTTCCGTGGCTCTTCTTGGAGTCGAGGCACTTGCTCAAAACCGAGTGCGAACCGTGGAAGTCGTGGGTGATCAAATTGTTCCCGTTCGAACCGCAGTTGGAATTGCGACCATCATTCAAGTGCCAGATACTCCCAGTAGTGTTGTCCTAGGCGATCTTTCAGCGTTTAAGGTTGAATACTTAGACTCTGCAATTACCGTAAAGCCATTAAAGGCATCGGCTGCAAGTAACCTCTATATTCATACCGACTGGAAACGATATACGTTAAGTTTATCAACTGGCCCCAAGAATTCTGCTGACTACATCGTCTATCTTAAACCAAAAGAAATGGCGAAGCCCAAGGAGAGTGGCGGTATTACTTGGCAGCCATATCAGCGAATGGTCCAATCGCAAAACTTAAAAATTGATATCGTAAGAGTCGGACATTCCGCTGACGGCTTTGGCTTTATTGAATTTAAATTAGCCGCGCTTCAAAGCCAAAAAATTGACCCTGGCATCTTTTGGCTCACTCAAAGTGGCAAAACAAAATCCGTTCATGGACTTTACTTGGCAAAGGCAATCCTCACCTCTGGGACATCAACTACGGGCCTCATTACAATGCGGCTTTCCGAATTTGAGCGAGCGCCTGTCATTTTAGAGATCAGGGAGAAAAAGACAGTTCGAATCGCAGTTTCAAAGGAGGTTCTATGGGCAAAATAATATCGGTCACCAAAAAGTTTTTTGAAAGTCTGATTTGGAAAGATGTGGCGGCCCCTACGAGCAAGCGTGATCTCAACACAGGAAAGCTTTGGATTGTCGGAATCTCACTAGTTGCAGGAGGTATTACTATCATTCTGTTTTTGCCGGCTACACCGCCAGTCACGGGCGACTTTCAAGAAAAGCGAGAGCTAGGACTTAGGCAAAATAGCGAAAGTCCTACCGCTGACATTAATAGCCAAACACAAACAGCATTTGGAACCGTCCAGGGCCAGACGATTCCTTACTACAATGGAGGGGGAGGAACCGGAGGCAGTGGAACCTCCAGCGATCGCAACACCACTATGATTTTAGTGCGTGAGGGCCTTGATAGTACAAGTCAGCTTCCGGCAGGCTCAAAATTTCAAGTGAGGCTCCTAGATAAAATGACGGTCTCAGATGAAGCGGTGCCACTCATAGGCGTGGTCACAAAAGGGGTCTCAACCGAAACAGCCATTGCGATCCCCGAGGGGACAAAAATCTTTGGTCTCGTGTCTTATCAAAAGTCTTCAGGGCGCGCCATGATCCGTTTTCAAAGTGTCGCCTATCCAAATGGAGCCATGAAAGAGCTTATGGGAATAGCTCAAGGCAGTGACGGCCAAATTGGCGTTGAGGGCCGAGTTAAGTCAAAGGCTTTTATGAATACCGCTGGTCAGATGATCACTCGCTTTGTCGGAAGTTATGCGGAAGGAACGGTATCTCGGGATTTTATGGGCCACAGTCAAGGAGGGGCTCAGAATGGCTTACTCTCTGCCGTTGCCGACACCGCCAAAGACCGAACTCAGAAATACGGCGAGGATATGAAAGCCGAAAAAGAGTGGATCGAGATCGAAGCAGGAACTGAGGTTCTGGTTATGGTGACAGCTCCGTTTAGATTTCGCGAGCCTGGAGTGGTGAGATGAAGAATCAGAACCAAGACTCCGGTCAGTATGACTCGTTGATCGTTTTATTTCTGATTTGTTTTTTTGGATTTGCGATCTATAAAGCCTATCTTCGAGCACTGCCCCGTATGATCAATTTCTATTGGCACCACTATTGGCTAATCGTTGTGGTATTGACGCTGCTCTTGACGGCTCTTTTTTGGTGGACCTATTTTAAAGTTGAACGCCGAATCAAAAGTTGGAAGACAAAAAGAATCGAACATGCCGAAAAGCTCGTTGATAGTTTCGTCATCGGCATTGATGGAACTGGCAATGAAGTACGTATCAATTGTGAAACTAGACGTCTTCACTGCGAGGTCATTGGAAGCACGAGTGCTGGAAAGTCAGAAAGTGTTATTATTCCGTGGGCAGTTGAGGACATCCGCGCTGGTCGTGGCTTGGTCATCATAGACGGTAAGGCCGATAAGTCATTTCTTAATAAGCTTTACGCTTACGCAAAAAAATACAATAGAACTGACGACTTCCAGCTCTTCTCCCTTGGGCACCCTACTTTGAGTCAAACGTTCAACCCGCTCATTGGGGGAACTGCAGACGAAATTACAGAGAGGATTTTTTCAAGTTTTGAGTTTGAAGAAAATTACTATAAAGATTTGCAGTTTCTGTACCTTTCGCAAGTACTGCGGATATTTATCAAAGCCGGGGTGACGCCAACTTTTTTTAAACTCTATCAGGCCATCACAAGGCCGTTGATCCTCCAAGACCTTGCTTTTAAAACCAAGGACTCTCTTTTGACTAGCTGGGTAGATGACCAAAATTCCCTAAAAAGAGAGGAGCGAGAAAGTCGTGTAAGCGGGCTTTTAACCAAGATCGGAAAATTTGCACTTAGCGATTACGCTCCGCTGTTTAACTCTAATTGTCCCACAATCAGGTTAGATCAGGCTATGAGTGAGAATAAGATTGTTTACTTTCAGCTACCTGCAATGAAGTCAAAGGAGCTTGGACGGGCTTCTGGAAAATTGGTCCTGCAGGCTCTTCAAAGTGCGGTGGCTGATCGCCATGCCCATGGAGATAGAGAACATCGATTCTTCTCGATATTTCTAGATGATATCTCTGAGTACCTTTATGGCGGGTTTGTGACCATGCTCAATAAGTCCAGAAGTGCCAATGTCGGAGTCGTTCTGGCGCATCAGGCTCTAGGGGATATTGAGCAACTGGGGGCGGATGTTGCAAACACGGTTATCACAAATACAAATATAAAAATCATCATGAGGGGAAACGAGCCAAGCTCGGCTGAGTTTTTTGCAAAAATGATTGGCACCAAAAAAGCAGAGAAGTCTACTGAGCGACGAGAAAAGACTTGGCTTTCAAAAAATAAAACAGGCCAAGAGTCAGTCCGCGAGGTTGAAGAATTTGAGATCCATCCCAATGTCATAAAGCGCGAACTAGGAATTGGCGAAGGAATCCTGCTCTATCCCGATAAATACAAAACTATCTTCGGTAAGGTGAAATTTCACATGGTCCCGAATATTCCGATCGTTCCACTTCCTGAAGTGCAAAAGGACCAACCTGCAGGATTTAACTTAGAGATTAAAGAACCGGTCACGAAGAGCGGCGTCGAGGAAACCGAGGAGGAAAATAAAAAACAACGAACCATAGGAGGTCAATTATGATCGCTCGTAAAATGAAGTTAGTATTGTTTGTCAGTTCAATGATTTTTGTAACCAGTTGTGCGACGAAACAAAAGACGGTTGCTCTAGGCGGTGGCATTGGTGCGACCGGAGGTGCGGCTCTTGGCGCCATTGCTGACCCTGGAAAAAATGGAGAATACCGAACCAGAAATATCGTCGTTGGTGCGGCCTTAGGTGGCATGGCAGGTTTGATCACCGGATCAGTCGTGGGTGACAAAATGGACAAGGCTCGTAAGGAAAGTTTTGAACAAGGAAGAAAGGCTCAACCGTCACCCGGTGAAATGCCAAAAATTAAAGATGCCGTTGTCGAGACTCAGTGGGTTCCGGCTAAGCGAGTTGGAAATCGATTCATTGAAGGACATTTTGAATACTTGATTGCAGAGCCTGCTCGCTGGGAGGACGGCCAATGAGGGAGGCTAAACTACTTTTTGATGCTGTCTCGCTAACCGCAAAAACCGGCTTTCTTACAAAGTCAATTTTTCGAGAAATTGCAAAGCCTGAGAGTGAGAGAAGCGAGCAGCGCTTTTGGCAGGCTCTAAACAGCAGCCAATTATTTCAACCGCTTCGCTTTATCAAATACAACATTGAAGTTTTAAGACTCACCTCAAAGGGCAGACAAATGGCGTTGGGTTTCGGAACTCCGGTTGTTTCCAGTCCTCACATTGCAAACGTTGAACACGATGAAATGGCGGCCTTCGTTGGACTCCGTCTTCAACAATCTGGTCTTATCCGCAGTTGGTCGTCTGAGGCAATTCTTAAACAGGAAATCCAAAGAGACGGAATTAGTGCGGCAGAGGGTCCTAAGGGGAAGTATCCAGATAT
Source organism: uncultured Pseudobdellovibrionaceae bacterium (assembly GCA_937900305.1). GTDB lineage: Bacteria > Bdellovibrionota > Bdellovibrionia > Bdellovibrionales > Bdellovibrionaceae > CALCCV01. Next base: position 13,731 of record CALCCV010000160.1, read on the forward strand.
TTTGATTGAACTTGAAGTTACAGGGCCCGCAGTTCGAGTGGCCATTGAAATCGAAAGAACAGGTAAGCCGCAAAAGAGGTACGATGAAATCATTTACTCATATGGCGGCTGGAAAAATTTAGACGCAGTGATTTTTGCATTCAACCTAAAGTACATCGAAAGTGCTATTCGTAGATCCATGTCGCGAAGTCACTATCCCCAGACGGGGCCTGAGGTGATCTTTACAGACCTGAAGTCATTTATCGATAACCCGAGCAATGCGAAACTAAAGGTCAGAAGCGAAGATCAAAATATCGCGACAATTGTAAAGAGCATTGCGACAAAAAGAAAAGTGGCAGCATGAGCACTGGAAAAATTATTTGGCGAAATATTGGCGAACTGGCGCCAAAACTGCGCCAATTTAAAAAAGGGACAAGTGGTTGATGAGACTCAGCAATGCGACTGCCGCCACCCCCAAATGCCCCCTCTAAAGGTTCCTGACCACCCACCCCCAACGAGTACATTGGTGGAGGGTGGTCAGGAACACGGGGACAAATGGGGGTGGCTAGTACAGTGGGATATGGGAATAGGAATAAATTAATTATATTTAAGAGAGAGGAGGAGGAATGGGAGAAGAAAAGAAGAATACAGAGGAAAATACGGGAGACAGTGACAAAAACGATGGGTCATTAAGAGGTAATGGTGATCTTGTTAGTCATAAAATATCGATCACGACGGAGGCGGAAAAAACTGTTTCGAAGTTGGTTTTGAGAATAAATGACGGATTTGAGGGCGGACGAGTGAGTCGTCAAGATGTTGCAAGCTGGTTTCTATTGCGAAGCGCTGAGAAGTTTGGTGATGACGAATTACAACAGATTCGCTCTGAATTCTTTAACGAGCGTGATTATTTGTCGACAGTACTTAAAAAAGCCAAAGGTTCACATGATCTTCCAAAAGAGCTAAGGACTTTGCTTCGCAGCAGCAGTGGCGTCAGTGCTGAAAAAAGAAAAGCAAAAAAAAGATTGATTCCTGATTACACCAATGAGGTAATCAATTCTGTTGAAAGTGACGAGGCTGCAACATGACAGGCGAAGAATTTAAGAAAATCAGAGAAGACCTAGGATTCAGCCGGTTAGAGTTCGCAAGTCTTATTTATTTGTCAGGCTATATGCCGATTGCAAACATTGAAAATGGAAGCAGAAACCCTAGCAATCTAACTGCGGCCCTTTTGTTCTATTTAGAAAGTCTAAGTTCAAAAGAGCAAAAGACTTTGATCAATGGACTTTTGGCTCAAGAGGACAAAGTCCTAGGGAGAAAGAAAGGAGGCGGACGTGGCAAATCAAAAAAATAAAAAGGTTCTTCAGTTCAGATGCCCGTTTCCTCCGGTGATTTTGATCCCGGTCATTGACGAGTCTTCAAATTGTCAAAAGCGTATCAAAGAGGTGCATGATTTGGTTGCGCAAATAGTAGGTCTTGCAAAGAAAAAGGGTCGCCCTTCAACAAAAGAAGAGGATATCCAAAATGCAGCGTAGTAACTTTCTAATAAATAATTATTCCAACAAAGGAGTTGTCATGGCATTTAAATATTTTATGCGGTACAAATTCTTGCGATATTCGGAAGGTTGCAAACATGCAGTATAAGATTGGGATTTACATTCGTGTGTCAACCGACGAGCAGGCTTCGGTCTTAGAGGGATCGCTTGATAACCAGCGACACAGGCTCAATGCCTTTATCGACATTAAGAATATTCAAGAGAAAAACTGGGGCAAGCTTGTTGAGACTTACATGGATGACGGCTACTCAGCCAAGGATACGAAACGGCCTGCGTACCAACGCATGATGACTGACCTTAAAAGAGGTAAAATCAACAAGATCGG
>CALCCV010000161.1 GCA_937900305.1 uncultured Pseudobdellovibrionaceae bacterium
TATTCCGTTTGAGTCCGAATGGGCCGTGATGAAACGCGAGTACGGCAGCAAGGGATATTCCGTCACACACCATCCACTGTCCATTCTGCGACATTGGTTGGAAGAGCGAAGTCGGTCTTTGCGACGGCAAAGATTTGTGCCCTACTACAACTCTCAAGAAGTGAATGAACCGAAGGTGCAAACGCGGGACAAGTTGCGAGTGGCCGGTCTCTTGTCCACAACGCAAAGGCCTCCGACGGCAAAGGGCTTTTGTTTTCTCACGCTAGAAGATGAATTTGGCTTCATGAACATTGTCGTCCCTCCTGATGTTTACCAAAAGGAACGCCTGACGATTTATTCCAGGGCTCTGATCGAAGTGCAAGGCTCTGTGGAAAAGTCGGGGGAAGTTGTGAATATCCGAGCCCAACGGATTCTTCCCCTCACCGGATGGAATCGAGATCAATCCCTGGCCCACTCACCCACCTGAGAGGACCAACAGATTTAGAAATCTATTCCCGAACAGTGTCTTTGGCAAAATTCATGTATCGATTCAGATCCAGAACTCCGCCCTCAATCTTGTCCAATGCTTTGAAGGCTTCCGTGAACTCTTTGTGATAAGTCCAAAAATCCTTATCTTTTTTATGATCTCCATCTTTCGACGGCTCGCTATAATAGCGCGTAATGCCAAACTTGTTCACCAAAGCCTGCAGCGCCTTGGCCTGGGCGTCGCCTGTGCCAGCGGCTCTTAAATCGCTCAGATATTTAACAAAATCTGGGGTCGCGCTCGATGGAAATTCAAAATAGAAATTGGGATAGCTCGACGCAAATCCAGGAAGTATACTCAAGGAATTTCCCGCCGGATTGAGATTGTGACCTTCGGTGATCATGAAGCTGACGTTGTAATGATCGCGGTTCAGAACCATGGTGTAGAACGAACTTCGACCGTTCGGCAAATTCACTTTCAACATCGAAACATCCGGTAGATCTGACCAACTTGCGCTAGGAATATCGACAATATTTTGAAGCGTGGCTTCGACTTCTTCCGGAGTGTCAACCGCGCCATTCATGCTCACCTCCAGAGCCCTGGCATTTAGCAAATCTCGCTTGGGGAAAACTTTTGCCAAACGTCCGCTGAAGAGGATTTTTAAAACTTCCTCTTTGGCTATTTTGGGGTCTTGAGAGTTCACATCCAAATTCGAAGGCACATTTTTACCTTTGAAAACGTAGGTCACTTTCATGCGTCGAAAAGCAGTGAGATTGCGAAAACTTTCTAAGAATGCAAGCAGCTTATCGGAATTCTTTTCAGGACTGTCCGTCGTCCACAGGTCACGGGCAGGAACGCGAACCTCTTTGGGCAACATGGTTAAAAAGAGATCCTGCGAGCTAACTCGCGAGATATCCATGTGCATCCGAGTTCGAAATTGATGAAGAGCCGAACCGTAGACATCGAAACCCGCAACGAGATTGTAATAGATGTCTTCAAAGATGGGATAATCCAAAATCCACAGAGTTTTTGGCATGACCCCATGGGCCCCGCGCATCACCAGCGCACTGTCGGTGTGGCGAAGGACTGTCAGCAACGCATTCGGATTGCTATTTTGACCTCCATCCCAAACAAAATTTTCATCCCGGGGAACACCCGCCTCATCATACATTCTATACTTGAGGTCTGTGACGGACAAAAATTTATCGCGAATGTGCGCATAGTTTTCGAGATCCTTGTTGCTAATCCAATTTCCTTCGGCAGCGGGAGGGGCCAGATTAACGGCAGCCTGTTTGAAAAATGCCGGGTCATTAACGGTGATATCTCGTTCGGGATCTACGAACATCACCCAAAAATTATCGTCAATGACATTCAGAGCCGTGTTGCCCCGGCAAACTGGACCCTTGATAAAGGTCATCACGTGGTAGTAGGAATCATCCAACAAAAATTGATAGCGAGATTTGGCTGGAATATTTTGAAACGTCACGAATGGGTTGGCCCCCGCCTCGTCGTATGGGGGCATCGCCGGCGGTGCCACGGTGTCTCGAAACAATTCCGTCCAATGTGTGCGCCGTTCGGGGCTGAACTTGTAAGGAATGTGATTCTTATGAGCGATGGTTGAATACACCTTCGTCAACCGATAATAGAAAGGACCGGTCGGACGGTCGTAAGGGCGGCGAGTTGGCATTTCATCCACTTTGCCCGTTTGATTTTTTGCTCTCACCAAACGAAAGAATTCAGTTGGCTCATTCTTAAAATAAATATGCGCCAAAAAAAGATGTTCATAGATATAACGCGAGATCAGCTGAGACTTTAGATCCGTGGCATTGAAATAATCTTCCCAGTTTTTTATTTCTGCAATGGAAACATCCGCACCAGTTGGCTCGTGCGTATAGGCCGTCGCCGCCGGCGACGGTCCAGGAAACTCGTCCTCAATCCATTTCTTGATCAGATCAGACTCTGTTGTTTTGAGCGGTGGAAACCCGTAAGGCATACCAGCGTGTGGATTTTCTCGCATAAAAATCGTGAGCTCGCGTTCAGGATTGTCATTCTTGCTTCTTCTTCGATCGTCAGCCGAATATCCCAAATTTAGATTGGGACAGCTTCGGCTTTCTTCAGCTTGGTATTCAAATCGAACATTAGGGTTGTTTTGGCGAAGCTCGAGCAATCTATAAAGCGGTGAAGCCTCCGGCAGTGGTCGGCCGTCATGAGCCACCGAAATCACGGGATAGAACTTCAAGTCCCGCCACTGTTCTGTCGTGAAAGCGTCACGATACATTCGAGTGGGATTTCGAGCCATCAAACCCGGAGAGTACACATCGGATTTATTTGCTCCCCGCATGACGGCTTCGAATGACGTGAGATCGAGCTGGCAAGGACTATTGTAACAGCTGTGACAAGACACGCACTTGCTATCAAAAATTGTTTGCACATTCTGATGATAATCATCCTTCGTCAACGGAGTCGGGGCTTGGGTAGAGGTTGCGAAATCGACACTTTGAGTCTGATATCGATATTGCCAAAACTGCACGCCGAGAAAACTAACGCACAGACATCCAAAAAACGAGAGCATTATTTTTTTTGTCATGACTGATTGTAACCAGATTTTTAGGACATACAAACGACCTCAAATGCGCTTGGACATAAGGCCAGTTTGCCTTTGATGTCAGCGATGATTCTCCGAAACTAAAATGTTAAAAAATCGGAGATTGGCTGTTTTCGATCGTGAAATAGTCACCGCTGCACTTAGCTGCACTCCCAGCGACATAACTGATAACCCCGACCAAATTGTATCGAACCTCTTTGCTATCGTAAGCAAACACGGGCCCCCCGGAGTCGCCATGACATATTTCAGAACTGGTCTTATTGAGTTTAATAACAAAATCTTCCGGCGATTCGCCACGAATCGCTCGCTTCTTGCCAGTCACCGTTTTGAAAGCGTATTCAAATTCATTTTTTTCTCGCAGAACCGCCGTTGCAAAATAATAGTCTGAGCCTTTGATTCGTGTCAGCGGAACTCGCTGAATGGAGGCCGGAGCGTCTTCGGTCAGATAGATCACGGCCATGTCGCGCGACAACTTCTTAAAACCAATGCCATAGCGAGTGGCCACCGAACTCATATTTTTATCCACAAAACTCACACGCACGTATTTGAGCTGTTCTTTAGATTTGTCGGGAATACAATGGAGAGCAGTTAGCACTTTTCGGTTGGCTGTGAGAATTCCTCGACACTTTCTCTGGTATTGCCCTGACTCATTTTCATAGACCGTGTTGATCAAGACGATTGAGCCCTTGGGCAGCTCCACAAATTTGGTCAACGGCGTTGGCTTGGAGGAAGTCCAGGCGACTGTCAAAAGAATGAACAGCCCCGAAATGGCTAAAAGTGCCAAATCTAATAAGGTTCCCAGAGGAGCACTGAATTTCAACCGACGGTTCGCTGTGTTCATCTGTCTCACTTTGAGAGCAAACGAAGGGCCAATGCAGGGGCCTTTCGACAGATTTTTGATTGTCTTTCGAGCGAAATGTTTCTATGAAGACTTCTCACATTATAAGCGACGATTTCGACCTGATTTTCAGTGTCTTAATTTTCTGAATCCTGATTGTCCTGACTTAAAGACGGAGTGAAATGTTGAATGCACTGGGACGACACATATTGGTTGAATTTAGCGATTGCAATCCAGAGGTTTTAAACGACGTTTCTGTGATTGAAAAATCGATGATTGAAGCCGCGCAAATTGCGGGCGCGACCGTGATCAACTCGAACTTCCATCATTTCTCTCCTTTCGGAGTGTCGGGCGTTGTCGTGATTCAAGAAAGTCACCTGGCGATTCACACCTGGCCCGAATATCGTTACGCCGCCGTAGATCTTTTCACGTGTGGCGAGACTGTGGATCCATGGGTCTCCTTTGAGCACTTGAAAACCGCCTTTCAAGCCGACTACTCTGCGCTCGAGATGAACCGCGGGTCCCTTCACCAAGTCAAACGCACAGACTTTCGCCAAACTCACCGCCAAGACGACGCCATGCCCTCAAAACCAGCAGGCGTCGCGGCCGCGGCAGAGGGCACAAAAAACTCTAGCCGCCCGGAGTACAAAATTGAACGCAACGTCTGGTTCACCGACAAAGATGAAAATCAGGCGCTGTCGCTGCGCTACCAGGGCGATGTGCTGTTTAACGAAAAATCGGAGTACCAACAGGTGCGCGTGTTCGACACGTGCTCGTACGGCCGCATGCTCGCCATCAATAATATGGTGATGTGCACCGAGCGGGACGAGTTTCACTATCACGAAATGATTGTTCACCCAGCAGTGCAAGCCCATGGAAAAGTTAAAAAAGCCTTAGTCATCGGCGGCGGCGATGGCGGCACCATCCGAGAGCTGCTAAAATACGAGGAAATTGAGAATGTCACCATGGTTGAAATTGACGAGACCGTGGTGCGAGCTGCAAAACTTCATTTGCCGACACTAGCGACAGAGTTTTCCAATCCAAAATTAAATTTGATCATCGGTGATGGCATCGAGTTTGTGACTCGGGCGAAAACTGGCGAGTATGACCTCATCATTGTCGATGGCTCGGACCCGGTTGGCCCAGCCAAAGGACTTTTCAGCGCCGAATTTTATAAAAGCTGCCACCGAGCCCTTTCGGACGAAGGCCTGTTGGTGACCCAAGGTGAATCTCCGATGTTTCACACCGACACTTTTGTGGAACTGAATGCGTGCCTGAAATCTATTTTCGGAATTCCCCAAGTGGCAACGATCTTGTTTCATGCCACCACCTATCCAACGGGTATGTGGTCATTGCAATTGGCTAGCAAATCTCAACGCAACCTGCGGATGCCAGCCAACACAGACTCGACTCGACAGTTCGTGCGCAAAACACGATTGAAGTACTACAACGAGCAATTGCACTCCGCATCATTCGCTCTTCCCAACTTTGTAAAAAAACTTCTAGGAGAGGATGATTGAGTTTGGCATAGTTGAAATCCAATTGAGGATCGATCTCACTCACTCGCTCGTGAGTGATGATCCTCGGGTCTTCACACTCAACATTTCAGTCTCTAGGAGGACACTGTGTTTAAACTACCCAATCTACCTTATGCCAAAAGCGGCCTCGCTCCATTTTTGTCAGAAGAGCAAATGACTTTCCACTACGACAAACACCACAAGGCGTACATCGACAAATTGAATGGCTTTTTAGAAACTGACACTTCTTTGCGCGGCAAATCTCTCGAAGAGATGGTCAAAACCACGCAAGGTCCGGTCTTTAACAACGCCGCCCAAGCCTGGAATCACACATTTTTCTGGCTGGGCATGGCTCCGCAAGGCAAAGGTGGCAAAGCCAGCGGCGCGCTCGAGCAAGCCATTCAACGCGATTTCGGCGGCATGGACACTTTAAAAACCAAGTTTGTTGAAGGTGGTGTTGGCACTTTCGGTTCAGGTTGGATCTGGCTCTGCAGCGATGCCGGCGGTAAACTGTCTTTGGTTTCTACCTCCAACGCTCAGGTGCCAATCACCCAAAACCTCGTACCCGTTTTAACCGCAGATGTTTGGGAACACGCGTACTACGTCGACTATCGCAACGCTCGCCAAAAATTTCTGGAAACCTTTTGGACTCACGTGAATTGGCATTTTGCCTCTGAAAACTTCGAGTCAAAAAAAGTCCGTGATCTCACTTCGCTGATGAAGGGCTAACTCAATAAGCTGAGTTTGAAAATCGGCCCGTGGCTGATCAAACTCAGCTTTTAAAGGCTGGCCCGAGAAGTCCTTAGTTTCTCGGGCTTCTAAGTTTTGTTTAAGTTTCAAATCCTTTCTTAATCTTTTCAAAATTTGATTTAAATAAGTTCAATTTATTTTACTACCAATTTCCATTTCATAAATTCTGTTTCATCAAATAATTTCAGCTCAGTTAGAGCCCGTTAAGCTGTGTTTCGGCGATCTTCATGCTTACGGTCATAGGCGAGCCTTTCTGATCGCCGAGAGAGCGTGCGTTTCAGAGCTTGGATCGATTTCTGAGCCGCTTCGAAGAAATTGTCGCTCGCTTTGACCACCTTGATGGTCTCGCGACTCTTCGTGGGTTTTAAAATCACCTCACACCGAAAGGAAGGCTTTCGAGCGGCGATTCGTCCTCGCACAATTTCGACTCTCACGGTGACGTGAGCATCGGGATCGTGCTTGAAAAAATCTTCAGCGATAGCCTCCGCTTTTTCATGGAGATAGTTGTTGAGAGACTCAGTGCGGTCGATGTGTCTAAAGAGAACATCAGTGTGCATGTGAACACCTCCTGAACTCAGTGTCTCATTACTCATGTCAGAGGACTTATCGATTCGTTTGATGTTTTCTTCGAATTAATCTTATGGGGTCATAATGAAGCACGCTGGCCCTTAGTCCAGTTTTGCAACTCCCTGAAATGGCTCTTAAATCTCAGTCATGCAAATTTTTGGGTCGTGCGATAGTAAAAAATCTTCTAGTTTCCCCAAGAAAGTTTTTTTGCTGCACAGTCTCGTTGTCGAGATTTTTTACACATGTTGAATTTGCAGAGCCCTTCGCTCCCTTTCGCCTTCATCAAATTTCGTTGAACTTATAGGTGTAGATGATTTGGCGCCTTGCAACCTGGGAGCAAATCCGGCATCGGCGTTGCAGTTACGTAGGAATCTATGGAGGTCAATGTGAAATTAAAAATGCAATCTTTACGCCGATGGAAACTCTCAAAAATCATTTGCGGTGGATTGGTGGCCTCGTTGGCTTCAATTCCCATATCCACTTACGCCAAACCAAATCGCGGCGCTGGCAAAGTCGCTACAGATCCAAACGACAAATGCGAATTTTTTGACAGGGGTGAAGGTAAAACCTTAGCCAACAACGTGACCTCGAACGTGAATCACTTTTGGTGCAGGATGAAATCAGACGCGAGAGTTCAAACTGATATTGAGTCGCTGCTAAGTTTCGAGGGAATTGTTATGGGGGATCCTCATTTTCGCAATTTCTCTGACTACCAAAATGGAGGTGAATCAGGAATTCACCTCTACGACTCTGACGACGCCGGACATGCGCCCCTGATATTGGATTTTGTTCGGTACATGGTATTTGTCGAAGCCTATGAACGCTCAGAAGAACAGATCCCAAACGGTTCCATTAAGTTCGGCGATGTTTTTCAATCCTATCGCGATGGTCTGGCGGCGGGAGCTAAGTTGCAAACCCAACCCTCGGCCGAAGAGATTCGACAAGCTGCACTCGGAGATTCAAAGGTTAAGGATAAAAAATTAATTGAATATATGACTGACCTCGGCCAAAAAGATGAAGCCTCCACGTTAGTGGAACATTTTTGCTGGGCCGGCCCTGGGCCTGAATGCAATCAGGAAAATGTAAAAGCTCTCGATACCGAGGGCCATTTCTTGGCCAAGTTCTCGGAAAAAGAACAACTCAATCCCAAGGGCACCATTAGTGTTGAAAATCTAAAAAAGCCGAAACCCGGGGAAAAAGAAACTCTAGACTTAGCTCTCAAGAAGGCTGATGAAATATTTAAACTCCTCGACAATCCGAGTGTCTTGCAAACGGCGCTCGACGGTTACACCCTTGGGGCAGCGGACTCTTGGAAAGTAGCAGACCAAGCCTGGAGCGTAAAAGCGAGTGGTAGCAGCCGTGGCCAAGTTCGAATTTGGTTGGCTTTAAAAAGCCGGCATGGTGACTACTCCGTGGTCGAATTTAAACAGATGGGTGACCCAGGCGTGGCTCAATATCAACCCATCCAACCCGATCTAGAAAGTCGTTTGCAAGAAGCCCGAGAGGCCTATGCGGACGTGACACTCGGAACTGAGAGCAAAATTGTTTCCATTGGAGATGCCCAATTCTGGCGGCGACCTCGCCACTTCTTTAATTACGATTTTGATCTTCTGGCCGAAAAGACTGCAAAAAAACCGAACAATGCTGCGGTGGACCTGGTCTTCTTTTTGGCGCACTGGATGGGTTTACATCAAGGACTTCAAGAGAATGGAAAAGCTCTGGCAGCAGCTTTCAACTCAAAATCGGAAGACCAAATCGAAGCCGTCGTCCGAAATTACTTAGCTGAAATTCAGATCGGCAGTGGATCTCGCAATATGAAAGACTGACGTCGTTTTTGCCTGGCCGTTCCACTGTAGGTGGAAAGGTCGGGTTCAGCGTCGCTAGACGTTTTGATTTTCAAAAATCTGGGAGTCTTCGAGGGCTGTGAAACTTGGTAGTCTCGTCGAAGGATTTCAGAAGCTCTCTCTTCACCGTCTTCACCACTCAGAGAGATCAAAAAATCTCGGGCCGCCAAGGCCTGATTTTCTAATGAGATCGAATGAGCTTCGGCAAATCTCAAATTCAAAAAATTCGCAAACTTTTCCCAAACTTCAAAAAGACTTTTTGATGCTGATTGCACAGCCTGAGTTTCCATTTCACTCACAAATCCTGGAAAACGTCCGCTGTTGGCAAAAAGATCCCAATATTTCGCGAACTTCGTCATAAACACGACGTCGCTGAAAGAAAGGTCTTTTGTTTGCAAAATTTGAAATGGCTGAACTTCAGAGTAGGTCATGCCGAAATCTTGATCATGACGAATGATGGGAGTGCCCTTGAGGCGCTTCAAAATTCCCACTTGAATTTCTTGTGGTCCCCACGAATGAAGTTCGTCAAATCCACGGGCAAAACTTTCTAAGGTCTCTCCGGGCAACCCAACGATGAGATCTGCGTGAATATGAACACCAGGTTGGCTCCTTAGAAACTCAAAATTCTCTTTCGCCTTTGGCAAATCTGTTCGGCGGGAAATGTTTTTAGCAACCACTGGATTCAGTGTTTGAATGCCGACTTCAAATTGCAATGCGCCAGCTGGAAATTTGGCAATCAATTCTTTAATTTCAACCGGCAATCGATCTGGCACCATTTCAAAATGCAAAAAAAGACCGAGCGAAACTTTTTCGAGAAAAAAACCAAGAATTTTTGAGCAGGTGACCATCGACAGGTTAAAGGTGCGATCGATAAATTTAAAGCTTCGTGCCCCGCGGAGGATCAATTGATCAAGTTCATGCAAAAACTCATCAATCGGAAAATTTCGCACCTTCGTGTCGAGCGAAGATAAACAATATTCACATTTAAACGGGCAGCCTCGCGAAGCTTCGACATAAATGTGACGAGTTTGAATATCATGATCGCTGTAAAGATTGTAAGGCAGTTGGATCTTTTCGACGTTCGGCAACAACGGTCGCAAAATCTTTGCAGGTTCAACGTTGCCTGCGTCCACCCGGTGATCGAGAGTTTTGAGAAGTTCATAGAATGCTTGGTCCGCTTCTCCGCAAATGACGTAGTCGGCGTACTTTAAAAGATCTTGTCCCTCTGTTTCGTGGGACACTTCGGGGCCTCCCAAAACGATTTGAGTTTTCGGAGACACTTTTCGCAAAATTTCGAGAACCTGCAAAGTTTGATGACGATTCCAAATGTAAATGCCGAACCCGATCACTTTCGGCGCGTGCGCCAACAGGTCTTCGACGATGGCGAGCGCACCTTGTTTGATCGTGTATTCGCGAATAATGGCTCGCGATTGGAGCTCCTGCAAATTGGCATAGAGATACCGCAACCCCAAAGAGGGATGCTGATAAGTGGCTGTTAGGGTTGCCAGAACAAAGTCTTTCTGCATCAGATGCTCTTACTGCGCAGTTCTTTCTTGATCAAGCTCGAAGGTCGCCCGCAACATGAGAGGCCACTATGACAAAGACAAAATCTCCTCAAATCCGCCGAATTGCTCTTCTCACCGGTGGTGGCGATGCCCCCGGTCTCAACGGAGTCATCGAAAGCATCGTGCGCTCGGCAAAAACTTCACAGATCGAGGTTTTGGGAATTCTTGATGGCTTCGAGGGTGTCTTTGAAAAACGCACACTCCTGCTCACCGAAAATGAAATTTGGGGACAACACACGCGAGCCGGTACCTTGCTCGGCACCTCTAACAAAAGCTTTATCCAAGGTCGTGAGAAAGAATTCGTGGCCAATTTGAAATCGTTCGGGGTCGAAGGATTGGTTGCCGCTGGTGGTGACGGAACGTTCGCGAGCCTTTCGCGAATTGCAAACGAAGTCCCTCTTTTAGGAGTGCCAAAAACGATCGACAATGATTTGGCGGGCACGGACGTCACTTTTGGTTACGACACGGCTTGCGGAGTGGTGGCCGACAGCATTGATGCTTTGCGAGCCACCGCTGAAGCTCATCGTCGAGTGATCGTGGTCGAGACAATGGGACGCACGACCGGTTGGATTGTGCTGGGGGGTGGACTCGCCTCCTATGCAGACGCGATTCTTATGCCCGAGCGACCATTTTCACGTGCGAAATTGAAATCCTTTTTGCTCGAGAAAAAAAATGCCGGACGCCGAGGACTGGTGCTGGCCGTCGCCGAAGGTGCGGCCGCCGAAAACGAAACAGTGCAAGTGGCGTTTCGCGTGGAAGGCTCCCCCCAAAAAGACCGCTACGGTGGCGTGGCCCAAGCTTTGTCACGCTGGATTGAAGAGGTCGTCGGCTGGGAATCTCGCCACGTTGTGCTCGGTCATCTGCAACGCTCCTCTCCGCCGACGACGACGGACCGATTTCTAACTCTCACCATGGGTGTTGAAATTACGCGGATGCTTCAACAAAAAATTTGGCAACAAGCCGTGGTTTATCGAAATGGAATTGTCACGCGAGCCCCAATTCAAGATCTGATGCAAGCGGCTCGTCTTGTTCCGCGTGAACATCACTGGATTGAAAATGCGCGGATGTTAGACATCTTTGTTTGATCTTTGTTTGAGAATTGATGAAAATGTTCGAAATCGAAACCGATTTTCCAAGGAGGGGGATCATGAATTCAAAGGCAATGTGCCTCGCAGGGGTTTTATTTTTTGGTGGGGGATTTCAAACTCTCGCATCTACGACTAACAATATTTCCACTCAAAGTTCAGCCGAGTATCAGATCTTAGCGGATCAAGCTCTGTTGCAACATCTCGGAGTGCAAGCCGAACAAGTCACATTTGATGGTCAAGTTGGTTACGCCAAATTGGATGCCTTCAAACTTGGTCAGCTTCATCAGCTCGCTCACGAAAACGGAAAGTGTGGGGGCTTCGAGCTGGTCGACAGCGCCGAACCCATGAAATCATTGAACGCCGCCTTACTGAAAACACAGAAGTCACAACGCAGCCTCAACACGCTACCGATTGCAATTCCCGAGCGCGCGGAGGTTCGTGCGGTCGTCAGCGGTTTTCAAACTTCTGAGTTGCGAGATGTTGTGACTTGGCTGTCCAACTACCCAAGCCGCTATCACAATTTACCAGATCCAAACGTTCACGTTCAAGACATGGTGGCAAAGTTGAACGGGCTTCTGGCAAGTTACGCTTTTCCTAAGAGTGTTGAAATGATCAATCATCGTCGCACACCCCAAAAATCTATTCGCGTCACTTTGACTGGCAAATCCAATCCTTCGCAAATCGTCGTTTTGGGTGGACACTTTGATTCCATTGTTCAATGGGCTCCGCGAAAAGCTCCTGGAGCCGACGACAACGCTTCGGGTTCTGCAAATATCTTGCAAGCCCTAGAAGGCTTCTTGAGTTTGGGCGTGCAACCTGAGCGCACTCTTGAATTTTATTGGTACGCAGGTGAAGAAGCGGGCCTCTTGGGATCAGCCGAAATCGCTGCGGACTACAAATCTCAAGGTAAAAACGTCGTTGCGGCCTTGCAATTGGATATGACCTTATTCCCTGCAGATGGCGAATTTGTTATGGGAAGTATCGCGGACTACACGGATCCATGGTTGCGGAATTTCTTAACTGAAATC
>CALCCV010000162.1 GCA_937900305.1 uncultured Pseudobdellovibrionaceae bacterium
CGGTGGCTTTGAGATTGAGAATTGCGATGTCTTTGATGTCTAAATTGATGGTGACATTGGTGGATGTGATTTGCGAGACGGCGCCGCTACCTTCAAAGTATTTAGTGGACCAGCCGGTGGAGGCACCTTGATCGCCGTACTCCGCAACGCCTGGAGAAATCGAAATCGGCCCAGTTGTCGATGGCACCTTGACGTCGAGATATTTGATAGGAGCTTCGAACATCGCCCAAGCATTTGAAGGATTGCATTTGGTCGTGGGAACTTTGTTCATAAAACGAACGTCATAATTGGTAGCACCTAAAACATCGATGTATTTCACCGCTTCGGAATAGGCGATCGAGAACGCCGCTTGTCCGTCTTTGGCAACCGACAGTGGAATGGGAGGAGCGGGAGGGGTGGGTTCATTGCAAATGCGGGCTGAAAACGTTCCGCTCAGGTCATAAGCCGGTTCCATATTCAACGGCGACAATGCAGCCAGATTTCCGTGAAGGTAGCCGGAGTCGCGACTGGTGATTTCTACAGAAGATTTGGATGAGATGATGGTCACCGAGCCAATTTGGCCGCCAGACGAATCGTCGATCAGCACGTTGATGATTGGACCACCTTGCCCATCACTGTAATCATATCGACCGGGCACAGGGGGCACGAGAAATTTTACCAGCGGCTTTTGTGGCACGCTGCTTTGGCAATTTAAATTTAAATCCTGAGCAATGGTCACTCGCAAGTTGCCATCGGCTTCGATGAAAGCGATTGCGCGGGCACTTTGCCATTGTGTATTTCCCAGTTTTCCGTGGAGTGGATCTTGACTGTTGCCGAGCGGTCGCAAGTCGGCGGGAGGAGGATTGATGGGACTGCCTCCGTCAATCGAAGCCGAGCAGGCCGCTAAATAAAACGCAGAAACGTATAAAAGCTTTTTCATAAAATCTCCTAAGCCAATGAAAGATTGATCCCGATTCCTTCGGGCATTTCCATTGGGTACTTGGAAGAGAGATTAGAATCTAGTGATCTTTGATTGCGGGCGAACTAACTGTTCGTTGCTGTACGGTGCTGTTGTTGAGCGTCGTGGTGTTCTCACCAGTTTCGGTATTTTTGAAAAAAAGCGAAGTCTGGGGTGGGCGCCATTCGGTTTGACATGCGCATTCGATCTTCGTTCCAGAAATCTGCAATGGGCACAAAAGGAGGAAGTTGTGCGGTGTCGATCCATCCCTGATTGATGAATTCTCGGATCAAAAGACGGGGAGGATAAGCGTGTGATCCCTTAATGTCTGGATTCAATCGATGTTGGATCATCCATTGATGCCATTCGCCTGACGGAAATAGGTCGGCGCCACCGAAAACAAAAAGCACATTTTTCATAGCTTTTTGGTGGGCGAGAAACCATTCGAACTCATCTTTGGTCTCTCCGCTTGCAGTTGCAAAATCGCTGGGGATTAAGAAGACGATGGGATCCTCTTTTTCCGTGAGCTTCTCCAAAAAAATCGCTGTGTGATTTTTCATCGTGGGATCCACTTTCAAACGGCCATAAGCATCTCCCCACTCTTCAGCGCTCTTGATTAGCAGCAAGCTAAAGTAGAGGTTGATATTGAGCGCTTGGTATTTAGTCACACCCAATAAGGTGAATACTTCGGACGGTTGCTGGCTGAGAATTTTGCGATAACTGATCACGCCGGCGGAGTGTTGTTTTAAAATATCAATGACGTCCCTCGAAAGACCGCTCGAAGTGATTCCATCTTGCAAGTTTTTTAAGAATTCGGGGTTGGTTTCCACGGGCGCGATTGTTGCCGCGAATAGATTTTCACAGCGATTTGAAACTCGCGGGTCTGCCTGACTTTTTTCCACTGCGACCGAAATTGACACGGCAACAAAGGCTAAAATAAGAATCTTTGCACCAAGTCGCACGGGGGGCATCCTCGCTGATTTCAAAAATCATCAGCAATACCCAAATGCAGGAGCTGTGCCACTGGCGATCTGAAAAAGCGGTCTGGAAAAAAGATCGCTTAGCGGCTCAGCTTCATTGTCAACAGATCGCCTTTGGCAGAGATTTCCATTTTTAGATTCCGGAGCAGCGACATCCCCACTAAACGTTCGCAGTTGTCGCAATAGGCGATGAGAACATCTTTGAATTCCCACGAACCAATTTTGATGGCGGGAACTCGCACCCGATAGCTTTTGATCGCACGCCCATCCGCAAGAATGGCGGTGCCAGGAGCCGCATCCCTCATCAGTTCTGGGAAAAAAGTTTGGGCGTCGGTGGTGGGAATGGTGACGTTGGTGGCCCCCGTGTCGACCAAAAACACCAAGGGTGATGTTCCTTCCTTGAGTTTCAGAGGCAAGGCAAACAGGCCGTGCGTTACACCCATGAGCTCAACAGTTTCGTTGGTCTCGGGCTCGACCTTGTCGACGAGTTCCAAATTGGCGCTGAGGTCCCCCACCACGTAGCCTTCGGATTTTGGCAACCGGCGAGCAAAAGAGCGAAGCAAAGAGATGGATGAAAGGACACGGCCTTTTTTCACATAGAGAGCCGCCAGCTTGCGCGTGATATCGACCAGATCTGGATGAATTTCTAATGTTTTTTGGTACCACTTGATGGCGCCATCGACGTCACCCATCGCCTCCAGGTTCATTCCGTAATAGGCCATCAAATCATAAGTTGCGGTGCCCGTGGCCAAGAGCTTTTCATAAATTTTGTCGGCCTGCGCGTATTCGCGGATGTCTGTCAGACGAAAAGCGTAGTTGGCTTGGTAAATGGAATTGTTCGGATCAATTTCGGTGAGACGGCGAAAGGCCGCGAGGGCGCAGGGTTCGTCATGACGTTTGAGGCACTGATCTCTGAGATCTTTCACTTTGGATTCGCTCAATCCGATCACGGCGTAGGCAGGGTCAATGAGCATCAAAATTTCACTTTTGAACAGCCAAAATGCGACCAGTGAAACGCAGAGAAGGATGCCGGGAGCCAGAAGTCGCTGGCCCCAGGGCGTTTTCTGCGGGATCTCTTCCACCAGGTGGCAATGTCGACAGACGATGGAATGGCCATAGATCATTTCGCCATCAATTGGTTGCTTACAAAATTTGCAAGTGCGGAGAGAGTTCGTTTTTGAAACTTCAAGGTCCATCCGTTTTCACTCCTTCAGATTTGCGAAGCCCAGATTTGCGGCGATTTGACGTCAAAATCAACAGGATTGTGTAAGAATTTGTCAGAGTCCTTGCTCAATCCTGATTTGTGAATCCCGCCCTTCACGGGTTCGAATCAAGGGGAGTCTCATTCACTTCGAGATCAGAATTAGGAGATCATGGTGCAGCTAAGGTGGTGGAGAGCGATGATGATCTTAGGCGCAGCGCAGCCGATTGGGCCCAGGTCTGGTCTTTTTTGCCTGTGGCCTCTGGTGCGGCTCGCGTTGGAAACGTGCAAATCGTTGCGGGCGATGAGATGCGGGACACACTCTGGCAGACGAATCTAGTCACCAATGCTTGGATCGACGTTCGAGTCGAGGGTGCCGTCTGGGATGATCTCGAAGATCTCACGCCCTATCGAGAAAATCTTTTTTTTGGTGTGACGTCTCTGAGCCGAAAAAAAAATGGTCGCCGGGATCCTGCACGCGAAAAACTTTTGTTGTTTGAACGACAAAGTGGCTCGCGAATTCGGGTGATGAAAAGCTGGCCCCTGCGAGATCTCTTGCCTGTTGAGACCAGAGGCGATTTCAAGTTGGTCGGCTAATGAAATCTTTGCGCAGGATCTGAAAGAGACCCCATCGCAACCTGTATTTCAGAGAGTTCCCTTTTCTCGCGACGGCCTGTAGGGCCGGGCCGCTTATCCGTTGAAACTCCCAGACGGCTCGGTGTAGGGTGAATTCGCTGAATAGCTTTTGGGGGTCTGCGAATGCGAATAGCAAAAACTGTTTTGAAAAACCTGTTGATTGGTGTGATTGGAATGAGTGGGCTTTCGTCGTTTTGCGGTGCCGCCGAGGAGGGTTGGGATGCGCAAGCTGGGCTTTCTCTGCGAAATTATCCGCTCGGGGCCTCGGTTTCAGGAACAGTGGGCTATGGATACGAGCTTTGGCGCTCATCTTCCGAATCGGGTGGTCCCGAATGGAAATATGGATACATTCGGCCCTCTGTGAAGCTCCAATCTTCTGGGGTCGTTAATGGTGCGACCGCTGAAGTGGAGGTTTTTCCGATTTCGATTTTTGGATTTGCCCTAGGCCAAAATCTCTCGGGACGAAATCTGAAGCCGTCTGACGACTTTGATTGTCTGACCACGCATTGCGGAGGTCGTCTGCAAAGAAGCTACCTGAGAACTCAAGCCATCGCGGCCATGGGATCTTCATTTTAAAGGCGCGCTGGGACAAAGTGAATTCGAACTTAGATGATATGAATTTTCTTGAAGAGAATTCCAATCTCATTGGCGATCGCGAGGGCGACACCCTTTTCACCAGAGACGCCATTCTGGGTTATCGACTGGATGATCAGTGGCGCGTGGCCGCGGTGGGCTCTCTTCAAAAATTTGACAAAACGGAAAATGAAAATCAGGTGGTTTACTTCGCCGCCGGTTACACATGGAATGAATGGCAAGTGATGAGTGGAGTTGGGCAGTATGTTTCGACCCACCAGGAACGAGCATTTTCGGCTTTTGCGACCCTCACTTGGACGGGCCTCAAGAGCCTGAGTTTATTTTAAATTTGAAACTGATCTCTTGCACAGTGGTTGCTTGGCGGCTCAGGAGAGCTGGCCCTTCACTTCTTATGAATTCACAAAGTCGAAGAATCGATTTTGTCTCGTTTTGAGAATTTGGCCTCAGGATACGGATCTTAGGGACAGGAATTTCTGGCGGTGGCTGTTTTAGTTCACCGATTCTCAAAATGGGGCAAGTGCGAATTGGAAAATGGCCTTAAGATTATTTCTGGGGGAAGTGCATGAGAGTCTCGAAAATTCAGCTTCGATTTCTGGTTGTCCTTCAGATCTGTTGGTTCGCAAGCGCTTGTGATCGGATGCAGTCGGCAAAGCCGGAAGAGACTGCGACAGCTGAACTCTCAGGATTGGCTTCACAAACTCCGCCGGTGGTTGAAGACCCAGAAGGAGCGGAGCCTCGGCCGATCCCGAGCCCGGAGCCAGCCATCCCGCCGGCAGTGGTTGAACCTGTGCGTCCACCTGTTTCACCAACATGGCCGTTGCCAACCCAGGTGGTGGTGCAAACTTTACCGGGACGCTATGGTTGGGCAGAAGGAGCTTCTTGGATTTCAGAAGTTTCGAGTTTTGCATTTTCCGATGGTTCGAAAATCTATTTGTGGAAACCCGGCGAAGCTAGCGCGCAACTCTTTTTTCAACTGCCCCGATCGGTCAATCACGGAACTGTTTTCTCCGGAGGTTGGCTTTACTTTGCCAATCGAGGTCCGGCCGATGTTGCGAAGTTGAGGGTGGCTGATTTGCATTTTGAATCCTTGGATTTGCGAATGACGGCGGGAGGAGTGCTGGGGCGACCCAATGACCTAGATATTTTTTCAGATGGCAGTGTGTATTTCACAGATTTTGTGGCCAATGGGCGTGACCGGCCCGCGAATTATTCTGGCGATGGAGTTTATCGGCGGCGAAGCGATGGCCGGGTTGAGAAGGTGATCGGAGATCTTCGGCTTCCAAATGGAATTCAATTTTCAAAAGATTGTCAGTGGCTTTATGTGGCTGACATGGGTACGGATCAAATTTTTCGTTATCATGTGGGACCGACAGGAGTTCTGGACGGAAAAAAACTTTTTTATGAAACCAACGAACCTGGTCATTCCGTCAACGGTTTGGCTCTGGACGAGAATGGAAATGTGTACACCTCTGGCCGCAGTCGAGTGACCTTGCTGTCTCCGGATGGAAAGGAGTTGGGTCGCATTTCTGTGGGAGGATTAGAGACGGTGAACATGGCCTTTGGCGGTCGAGACGGGCGAACGCTTTTCATCACCACGCCCAACAGCGTAAAATTCGTGGAGCTCAATATTCCCGGTGGAACTTGCGCCCGCTGAGGGCCAAGGGCTCTTGGCCAGGTTACTCGACAATTCTAAATTCACCGGTGGCGTCATCAAGTTCTTGCAGCGTTCCGGATTCCAGATCGAAGTACACACCACTGATCAACATGCGATGTTGGTTGATGGCCTCTTGGACGAACGGAAAAGTTTTGAGATTCTTAACAGAGTGAATGATCGCTTCTTTTTCGCAGTGCTGACAGAGAGTGTCTTCACTTTCACCGGCGTAGCGTTGCATCACTTTTTCGCGGACTTCGTCGGCCATTCGAATCCATTTTCCGACAAAGCTGGTGCCGCTTTTGTGCTGGCCCTGAACGAGGGCGCGGATCCCGCCGCACTGGCGATGACCTAAGATGATGACATTTTCGACTTGCAAGTTGACCACGGCAAATTCAATGGCGGCGCTGACGCCGTGAAATCCCTCAGAGGTTTCGTAAGGTGGCACGAGATTAGCGACGTTGCGAACCACAAACAAATCACCTGGGTTGGCCGACGAAATGATGGCAGGATCGACGCGAGAGTCGCTGCAGCCAATGATCAATACCTTTGGAGTTTGCGGACTTGATGACAAACGTTGATAGAGTGTGGAATCTCCTTCATAATACTTGTGGCGAAATCGTTTGTAGCCCGCGAACAGTTTGAGAATGTCTTTGTTTGCCATAGGGACTGTCATAGGAAGTATTTCGCCGATGGACAATGAATTTTCATTGAGATTGCAGACTTTGCCATAACGGTGATGCGAGGTGTTCCCAGGTATGAATCGGCAGGACCAAATTTTTTTTGAAAATCGGTGCTTGGCAGAAATGGAACTTTGCGGGCGGGCAAGTGGCCCCGAAGACGTTTCGCTGTTTCGCGAAATTGGAAAAACCGCGGGGATGGATTTGTTTGCGGGCGGAGCTTTGGGAAAGTTGAGTCATGGTGAACGTCGAGCCGTGCTCGCGCTGGCCGCCCAGCGATGGGTCCATCACTGGGTGAATCAGATGATCAACAACCCGGCGGTTTCCGATCCCCTGGGTTCGGTTCAAGCAGGGACTCAGGCCTGGGCAAAGAGCCTGCGTGAGGGGCACGCCAAACGGGATTGGTTGGTTGGCGCGCGCGAACTCCTGAGCCAACATCCTAGCCTTGGCGATGTGGACCCACCCGAACCCCCGTCGATCGCTCGGCAAATGTGGCCATTTATCTGGTCGGCGTTTCAGGCGACCATTTTGATGAAAATAATTATTTTGTATTTTGGTCAGCACGCGGCCCTTTATCCTGATGAAAATTACGGTTGGTACCTTGGCTTGGCCGTGGCTTTTTCTTTTTCATCCCTGTTGTACTTTGCTTGGCGCAGAGGCCGCAAAGATTCAGACACAGACTTCGCCAAAGACTCAGGCTTAGAATCTGAGTCGCGCTAATTCTTCGGACTCATTTCTGATGAGGCAGCAGCATCGTCCAAGGTGAAAAAGGGAGCTTCCGAGGGGGATGACCTCGGAAGCCAAAAGAAAGGGATTGAAAGGGGTTTTGGGGATCTGGTTCTATGGTGGAGGAAACCAAGATCTTCTATGAAACAACCTTATTGGCTGGATTTGATCAGGGTGTGTGATCGATGTGGAGATTTCTTCAAGCCTTGATGGAGGTCCACGAGTGTGCATGATCTGATGGCAGCTGGGCGCCGCAAAACCCGCTGAAGACCGAAGTCGCCCATTTTGCGAGCTGTTTTTCAACCTTGGACATGATAAATTGAAGGTTCGGTTGATGAACTCAGAGGAGTTCAGTTGCGGAGATGGCGTGAGATTTCGCTTTAAGTTGGTTTTTTCGGTCGCGATCATTTTTTTGATGATCATTTCTCTGCTGGTGGGTTGGAGTCTTTACCACCTGCGTCTGGGTATTGGTTTGAGAAATGAAACGGGCTACATTCAAGAAAAGCTCGACGACGTCATTGAAACCATCCAGACAGCCGACAACGCTTTTCTGCTTTTCAAGCTGTCCCGCAATCAAAGCATCTACCAAAGTTTTTTGAGATCCATTCAAGAGGCGAATCTTGAGATCAACGAACTGCTGTTGTTGAATCAAAATACACCTGATGTTTTGTCCGAAGTTTTGATCTTAAAAGACATGATGATGGATAAGGTCGATTTTTCTCGGAGAATCATTTTTCACAATGAGTTTGGGGAGACACCGAAACTCAAAGAGATCATGACTGTGAGGGATGACCTGTTGATGACCAATCAAATACGGGACCGAATCAATAAGATCGACGGGCTGGTGGTTCGCAAGCTTCATGCCCATCAAAACTATGTCGACACGTACTATGGTTTTATTTTCTTTTTAGTGTGTTTTTGTTTGGTGGGCGCGGGAATCTTTTTTGCGATCTTTGCAAAGCTAGTTGGCAATGAAATTGACCGTCGAGCCAGACTCGAAACCCATTTGCGGCAGGCTGAAGAGACGGCCGTTCAAGCGTCAGACTTGAAGTCTCAGTTTTTAGCGACGATCTCTCATGAAATTCGGACCCCTCTCAATGGAATTCTGGGGATGAGCGATTTGATCAGCAGCCGTGCGAATGACAAAGAGACCGTTCGCTATTCCGGAATCATTCACACCTCGGGGAAGACCCTGCTTCGAATCGTCAATGACATTTTGGATTTTTCAAAAATCGAAGCGAATAAATTGCAAATCGAAATTCAAGAAGCGCAATTGAGTCGGCTTGTGGAATCCGCCGTCGAGCTTTTTGCCAGAAAAGCGGAAGAAAAAAAATTAGGACTTGTGGCCTACTATCCGCCGAACTTGCGAAATTTTGTTGCGGTGGATTCGACGAGGGTTTTGCAAGTCTGCCAAAATCTAATTGGCAATGCGGTGAAATTCACCGATAAGGGGCAGGTTGAAATCAGTGCGGTCTTGAAGCCAGCCATCGACGAATGGATTTTTGAGTTTCAGGTGAGAGATTCTGGACCGGGAATTCCCATCGACAAACGGGCCCTCCTTTTTCAACCCTTCGTGCAGCTACCGAATGCGAAAGGGCACGAGGGAACGGGGCTGGGCCTTTCGATTTCCCAACGTTTGATCAAGAGCATGAGTGGCGAGATTGGTTTTGAGTCAAAAGAAGGAGTGGGCTCGACGTTTTATTTTCGAATTCCTGTTCGTCAGCTGCGGGTGGAATCAGCCGCTGCGGTCCCGGCAGAG
Organism: uncultured Pseudobdellovibrionaceae bacterium; assembly: GCA_937900305.1. Taxonomy (GTDB): domain Bacteria; phylum Bdellovibrionota; class Bdellovibrionia; order Bdellovibrionales; family Bdellovibrionaceae; genus CALCCV01. The sequence continues at coordinate 9,165 of CALCCV010000162.1, forward strand.
TTGGGCGGGGCCGTCTTCGTGAGTGCCTCATCGCGAAAGTCCATCCAGTATTTCTTTCAACATTTTTGCAAGGATCGCGGTGTAGAGTTTTTAAATTTGGCTGGCGAAGATAATTTCCGCCAAAAAAAATTCAATGCGCGAAAAGTGTGGTTGTGGATGGAGGTTGGTCAGGAGGCAAATTCAGAATTTTTGGATTTTGTACGAAGTCAGGATGGAACGATTTCGACTTTAGAAATTCCAAGTTGTCTGACGCCAGAAAAGATACTCTGGCAAACTTCGATGGAGGAAGCAAAAGCTCCGAAAGGAGGTGGTGACGTTGTCAATTCACCACTTGCAACGGAGCACGTTGGGCCAACGACACCTCTTCCTGCCACACCCCGTGGAAATATACTGTTGGTCGAAGACAATTCTACGAACCAGATCTTGGCGGAAACTCATTTGCGCATGCAGGGATTTCAGGTGCAAGTTGCCAACTCTGGCGAAGAGTGTTTGCAGATTTTAGAGGAACAAAAGTTTGATTTGATTTTTATGGATTGCCGAATGCCGAGAATGGACGGCTATCAAACTTCCCAACGCATTCGCGCTGGGGAGGTTCGACGAAAAATGGAGCGCACCCCCATCATCGCCCTCACTGCAAATGCCATGACTGGAGAAAAAAACAAGTGCCTTGCCTCAGGCATGGATGACTATTTAACGAAACCTCTGGATCCTCAAGAGTTGAGGTTGATGATGGATCAACGCTTTCCGCAAAATTTAGGTCGAGATGAGGAGTCGAGTATTGATTGGCAAGTTCTTTTGACCTTAGAAAAGAAAACCAATCCCGATGTCGTTCGAAGATTGAGATCGGCATTCCTCGACAATCTGGATAAATTTATGGGTCAAATGGCGCTGATGGCCCAAGATGCTGAAATGGATCAAGAGTCTTTGCTGCAAATTGTTCATCCCCTGAAGTCCTCGGCGGCAGCGGTGGGCGCGGGGGAACTCAGTCTGATGTGTGCTAGTCTGGAACAAAAGTTAGAATCTGGCGGGGAAGCTGTGCCGACCGAGCTAACCAATCTTCATGAGATGTGCGAAAAAGTACAGCGCAGCCTAAAAACTGCAACACAAGCGGGTTGATACTTTAAAACTGGAACACTTTCGTGTTGATGAGACTAAAAAGCTAGCAATTTCAATCCTAAGTGGTGCTATCAACACGAAAGTGTTCCATTAGTTTATGATACTTTAGGTTTGAATCAGTTTCTCGAAGTCATCGACTTTTTTCAGGGCGAGATCGACGGATTTTTGCCAAAACTGCGGTTGACGAATGTCTTCACCCAGGTGCTTTTGGATCAGTGCCTCCGCTGTCATCCGTCCGGTGTCTCTGAGAATTTCGATGTAAGTCGAATTGAAACTAGGTCCTTGCTCTTTTCTGCGGGCGTAAAGGCTCATGGCGAAAAGATAACCAAAGGCGTATTGGAAATTGTAAAACCCGCTCCCACTGCTTGAAAAATGCAGTTTACTTGCCCAAAACAGGGAGTCGGTCGCACTGATCGTGTCCCCGTACCAATCCGCTCTGACTTTGTCCATGAGCGCGCAAAGTTCCTCTGGGGTGAGAGTCTGTTGGATTCTGAGTTCATGGAATTGTTTTTCAAATTCAAATCGAGAGGGAATGTCGATGAGGTAAGCTTGAATGGATTGCATCTCAGACCAACCCGCCTCTATCTTTTCAGTCAAGTTTTCAGAGTGCTGACTGAGGTGATCTCGCAAAATCTGTTCGGCAAATACACTGGCGGTTTCGGCTAAGGTTGATGGGCACTGGGCTTCTGCGCGATGCAGGTCCTTCATAACCCATGCGTGATAGGCGTGTCCGAGTTCATGGGCCAGAGTGGTGATGTCGCTGGAGGAACCTTGGTAGGTGACGAAAATTCGAGGCTCCCTGCTTTTGGGGAATTCGGTGCAGTAGCCACCGGTGGATTTTGTTGATAGAACGCGAGCTTCGATCCACGAATTGGCGTCCATCATCGCCGCGAAATTGGCAAGCTCTGGATTGGTTTCCTTAAACGCTTTTAAAACCAAGTCGAAACCGGCTTTGTAACTGTGTTGCGCTGCTTTTGAGCCCTTCGATAGCGCCGGGCAAGAGGCTGTTAAATCCCAAGGATCCAATTGAGTTTTTCCAGCGACCCGGGCTAAGACTCTTGGTGCACGTTTGATTTGCGAGAGATTTGCACGGCAACAGTCCATCAGCGCATTCAACGTGGCCTCTTCAACTCGGCTGTCAAACAGCGCTTGGGTCAAAAAGTTAATGGGTTTGGTTCGAGACCGTTTTTTACTGACTTCAATTCGCCAACCGGCCAGAGCATTGAGAATGGCGGCAGCGGGCACTTGATATAAGCGCCATGCCTCTTGCACTGCGAGCCAAGCACTTTTGCGATTCGGCTCATCACTGGCATAGGTATAGGACATGGCTTCGGATAGGCCGATTGTTTTTTCGTGGCTCTCGATTTGAAGGGTGCACTTCATGGTTCCCACAAGGCTGTAATACAAATTCATCCAGGCGGTGTGGCCGTTCACGGTGAAGGCTTCGAGCAAAGTTTCTTCTTCCTTAGAGAGCAGTTGATTTTGACGGGCGCGATTTTGAATCCAAGTGAATTTGAAGGGCGCGAGGCTCGGGTCGAGGAGGAGGTGTTGAAAAATATCAGTGTCCACGGTCATCAAAAATTGATCCAGAGCCTTCCCACTTTGCGAAAGGCGGGAGTTCAGTTCAGAAATTTTGGATTGCATGGCTTTCGCATCCATGCGGGTGACGTCCGTTCCTAGTAGCGCTTCAACGTAGGTAGCAAGATTTTGGCCAAGGGTCTCGCAGGCCTCTCGCAAATGAATCATTCGTGTTAACTCTTTTAGGGAGTCTTTCGGTTCGAGTGCGTCAAGACCGTCTCCAAAATCATTGAGAATGGGAATGTTCGCCTCTACAAAGCTCATATCTGATGCAAAGTCTGGCGATGCGATGGAGGCGTATTCAGATTCGATGTTCCAGGCGGGGGGCTGCGGATCGTTTTTCATGACCGTAGATATAGACCCGTGCAGAGTTTAAATCAATCCAACCTAAACTAATGGAACATTTTCGTGTTGAGACCTTGAGATCGGTTTTGGGATTTGGTTGAGTCGCATAGGCGATGGTGGTTTTGA
>CALCCV010000163.1 GCA_937900305.1 uncultured Pseudobdellovibrionaceae bacterium
CCTGAGCTCTTTCACAAAGGCCTTTTGCTCGACCCCGTCGGCGCGAAGGGCGTGACCTTTGACGATTCGATGCTCAAGGCCTTTGCAGCAATGAAAACGGATTCGGCACTGACGGCCACAGTGATCGGTAGCACCATTCACGGAGTTGACTCAAACGCTCCGTTTTTTCGCCAATCCATTGTGCCCGCGGCGCAAAGAGCCGTTGAAACCATAGGGCCTTGGGTTCTTCAAGCGCTGAAGGCCGTCGATTACATGCCGCTGGCTCGCCGGGTGCAAATTCCCACCTTGGTTTTGCATGGTGAACATGATGTGCTTCTGCCGATGGAAGATTCAAAGGCGTTGGCGCAAACGATGGGCAAAGCTGAATTTGCAGTTCTTCCTGGGCAGGGCCACTGCGGAAATATCGAAAATCCTAAGTTGTTTAAGACTTATCTGGAAAAATTCTTTTTTAATCTTGGTTGACCATGGCGAGGGTTTCCCTCGCTAGTGCAAAATTAATTTTGCACAGATTCAATGCAGGACTTCTTTTTTTATTCTCAGATTTAGATTGCACGCGCTCGACTGATACGCTGCAATGATTTTGATAACGTTTGCGAAGCTGATTTTATTACGCTACTTATCAAATGATAACTAATCGACATTCTTCTGGAGTCTTTCCTGATGCAAGGTTCTAAAGACCATCACAATCGGTTTGGTGAAATCGCTTTTATCTTTTCAATGAGTGTTGTTTTTGCATTGATTGCTTACCTTTCCTTTTTTGGAAAGGGAGTGGATTTGCAAGAACAGGTGGTGGATCCAAAAGATCTCCTCAACCAACCTGCGGTGCCAGTCATCGCGAACATTGATGACGTGCCCGAACCATGGGTGGCGAATGAAAAAGTGGTCGCCTTTGGCAAGCAACTTTATGGGGCAAACTGCGCTTCCTGTCATGGCAAAACAGGTCATGGTGATGGCAGCATGGGAGCGGCTTTGAATCCAAAACCTCGTAATTTTGTCGAGGGCAAGTGGACGCAGGGTGATGGAGTCATCGCGCACTATAAAGTGCTTGTGAATGGAATTCCCGGGTCCAGTATGGCGTCGTTTTCTGCAACTCTGAAGCCGTCTGATCGCTGGGCGATCCTCCAATTTATCGAGACAATCACCGAAAATAAATCAAAAGATGACCCAGCGGCGATTGCTGAGTTTGCGAAGACAGCCAAATAAACCGCCCTGTGGTGGCCCACGGAAGAGGATGCAAAATGAGTGCGGAGCAGGCGAAAGGAGAAGTGCAGGAGGGACCCAGACGTCTTTCCTTCGGCTTTTTTTCGCCCTGTTTTTGGGCGATCACTTTGGGCCTATTTTGCGGATCTTTTGCGCTGGCTCAGCGGCCTGTGGCTCCTTATGAAAACAAACCTCAGACACCTGGCTCTTCCGAACGCCCAGCAGATCTCGACAATGTTGGGATCACCGAGAAAACGGGCCAGCAAATTCGACTAGACACTCGTTTCAAAAATCAAGAGGGCCGTGACGTCACCCTTCGAGATTTGATGGTGCCAGGTAAGCCGCTGATGTTGTCGCCAGTTTACTTCACCTGCAAAACTCTCTGCGAACATCATTTAAATGGGATGCTGGCTGGGCTGCAGGGACTGGATTGGAATCTGGGAGAGCACTTCAATGCTGTGGCCGTTAGCTTTGATCATCGCGAGACGGTGGTGCAAGCCAAGGGTAAACACGAAGCTTTCATGCGGGCTTACAATCGGCCCGGTGCTGACAAAGCCTGGACTTTTTTGACGGGTGACGAAGTTCAAATCAAAAGATTGATGGATGACGTGGGTTTTTCGTTCAAGCTCAACTCAGAAACTGGGGAGTGGGCGCACGCTTCGACGGCCATTTTGATCAATCCTGAAGGTAAAATCATGCGTTATTTGCCTGGGATTATTTTTGAGCCCCGCGATTTAAAACTGGCAGTGACCGAAGCCGCTGATGGCAAGGTAGGAACTTTCGTTGATAAAATGGTTTTGTTTTGTTTTAAGTACAATCCTCACCTCAGTCGATACACACTTTATGCATTCAATTTGATGAAGCTGGGTGGCGCGCTCATGGTGGCGATTTTTATGATTTGGTTGATTCCTTTTTGGCTGAGAAATCGCCGTGCGGTTGCAAGCTAGAGGGAGTTTCAAAGAGCCACTCGACGTACACAACATAATTTTTCTATGTGGAGTCGTCAGAGAGTTTTTTGAAAGTGTGGAGGAGCGAAGGAGCAAATGTTGATGTTCATCAAAGCACTCATGATTTCACAACAGGCCCAGGCGCAGAACTTTATGCCCACAGAGGGCACAGAGATTGCCGGGCGAGTGGACAGTTTGTACGCCTTTCTGTTGGTCACTAGCGCGATTGCTTGCGCTATTTTGATTGGTGGAATGATCTATTTTGCGTTGAAGTACAAACGCCGAACTGACACCGACAAAACGGCCTACATCACCCACAATACATTTTTGGAATTTTTGTGGTCATTTATTCCGCTGGTGATTTTCTTGGGCGTATTCGCCTGGGGTTGGATCATCTATAATGACATGCGCTCATTTCCAAAAGATGCGCTAGAGGTTCATGTCTTTGGTCGACAATGGGCTTGGGAAGTTCAGTACAAAAGCGGTGTGACTTCGAATGAAATCGTCGTCCCGGTGAATCGCGATGTGAAAATCATTCTCACTGCGACGGATGTATTGCACAGTTTCTACATTCCTAGCTTTCGAATTAAACAAGATGCGGTTCCCGGTCGCTACACAGCGCTGTGGTTTCGAGCCAACAAGATGGGTGAGTTTCACGTGTTTTGTACAGAGTACTGTGGAACTTCGCACTCGGGCATGATCACCAAGCTCAGAGTGGTTTCTCAAACTGATTATGACAAGTGGCTCGAAGAGGCTTCGAACTTCAAGTTTTTGCCGCTGGTAGATCAGGGCAAACAGCTTTTCACCACAAAAGGGTGTGTGGCTTGCCACGACGTTGATGCGGGCACTGTAAAAGTAGGTCCTTCGCTTCATAAGAAATTCAATACGCAGGAACTTTTGGCAGACGGCAGTGCGATCTTAGTGGATGAGAATTACGTCCGTGAATCCATCCTCAATCCCAGCGCCAAGTGGGTAAAAGGTTTTACCGCTGCGATGCCATCTTTTCAGGGACAATTGTCTGAAATGGAATTGAACGCGCTGATCGAGTTCATCAAATCTAAGGCTCAGTAGGTAGTAGGAGAGCAAGTATGGCGACCGCTTCGGCCCATGGCCACACTGGACACAACAGTGAAAAAAATTATCTCAATGAATCTTCCGGTATTAAATCCTGGCTAACGACGCTAGACCATAAGCGCATCGGATTGATGTACATGATTTCGGTCATGTCATTTTTTTTGGTGGGCGGAATTATGGCGCTGCTCTTGCGAACAGAGCTCTTTTCGCCAAATCAAGCGGACGGGACTGGCCAGTTCCTGAAAAACGCCGATCAGTACAATCAGATTCTGACTTATCATGGGGCCATCATGGTGTTCATGGTCATCGTACCGGGAATTCCGGCGATTCTCGGGAATTTTCTGTTGCCACTTCACATTGGTGCTAAAGACGTCGCGTTCCCACGTTTAAATTTGGCTAGCTGGTACGTGTTTATGACGGGAGCCATTCTCGCAATTAGCACGTTCTTTACGACAAAGATTGATACGGGCTGGACTTTCTACACGCCTTATTCGATCAAAACTCAGACCGCTGTGGTGACGATGGCTTTGGCTGTTTTCATTATGGGAATGTCCTCCATTTTGACAGGGTTGAATTTCATTGTGACGACTCACAAGCTGCGAGCTCCGGGCATGTCGATGTATCGCATTCCGCTTTTTGTGTGGGCCATCTATTCAACGGCGATCATTCAAGTTTTGGCGACGCCCATCTTGGGGATCACCGTTTTGTTGTTAACTGCCGAACGCGTGTTTGGTGTTGGAATTTTTGATCCAACGCTGGGCGGAGATCCGGTGTTGTTTCAGCACTTTTTTTGGTTTTACTCCCACCCGGCTGTTTACATCATGATTTTGCCGGCGATGGGTGTGATCAGTGAGCTGATCACTTGTTACTCGCGCAAAACGATTTTTGGCTACACGGCCATTGCCTATTCTTCCCTAGGGATTGCGGCTGTTTCATTCTTTGTTTGGGGCCATCACATGTTTGTGTCGGGGCAGTCAGAGATCGCGGGGATTGTCTTTTCGTTCATCACGATGCTGGTCGGAGTGCCGACAGCGATCAAAATGTTCAACTGGCTCGCGACTCTTTATAAAGGTTCGATTCAATTCTCGGCGCCGATGCTGTACGCCATGGGATTTTTGTTTTTATTTGCGATCGGTGGAGTGACCGGGATTATGCTCGCAACATTGGCAGCTGACGTGCACTTTCATGACACTTATTTCGTCGTCGCTCATTTTCACTATGTGATGGTGGGTGGAACATTGATGGCGATCATGGGTGGTATTTACT
>CALCCV010000164.1 GCA_937900305.1 uncultured Pseudobdellovibrionaceae bacterium
AACACGCGCGACCAAGGTGCTGGTTTGCTCCCCGCTGACCTTTCAATTTGATAATTTGAAAAGTTATCATCCATCTGGGTTTTGAATAAGGTAAATAAACCTTTCAAACAGAATCCTTTAGATTGGCGATAAGCTAGTGAATTTACTGACGCTTTTTTGGGGTGATGAACTTGCTTGAGTTCATCCGTTTTGTAGATCTAATTTAAGCTCCAATATTTTTACATTGTAAAAATATAAATCACCCAACCTATTGTATAAACTGAATTAGATCCGATATCATGAACTCAAAGGTGGGATGCATGAAAGCAGTGGAGACCTGGGTTAGGCCCAAAATTTTGGAATTTGAAGATCCGATTCAATTTCTAAAAGCGATGCTGACCTATCGCAAAAAGACCGAAAGAAGTTTTTCGGTGTTGAAAGTGTGCCGGGGATTGCGAAGAGTTTCGCCGACGTTGGTATCTCTAATTTTAAAAGGTCAACGTAAGATCACATTTGATCGAGTCGACGAATTTTCAAAGCTGATGAATCTGTCGACCGGTGAAAAGCATCATTTCAGAGCTCTGATTTTGGGAATTGGCGGCGAGACTTTTGAAAAACCTTTGAAAGGTTCAGTTGGCGACTCAAGTGCCGGCAGACGCAAAGTGGTTTCTGTGCACATACTCAATGATTGGATCAATCCTTACGTTAAAGATTGTTTTCAGATCGAACAAGTTCAGAAACAACCAAAGCTTCTCCCGCTGTATCTAGCCAATTTGGCAACCAGCCAGCGTGTAGAGAAGGCGTTGCAGTTTTTGTTGAGGGAAGGCCATTTGCGACGAGAGCTGTCGGGTCGAATTGTATTGGACACGCCCTTGGCAGTGACAGATACCGAAGTGCCCTCTAAGAAAATTCGGGCTTTCCACAAAGGGGCTTTGCAAATTGCGAAAAACGGAATGGATCTGTTTTCCTCAGAGGAAAGATTTTCGAATACAATGGTGGTTCCGCTAAACGCTCAAACGTATCAACAGCTGATCGAGATGATAACTGACTTTTCGCAACGTCTGCAGGATTTTGCGGCCTTGGCTGTTGATTCAGGCGACCGACTGTATCAGGTGTTGGTCAATGTTTGCCCAACTGGAGGTCGATCCCAGTGAGCCATTCAAAAAAAATTCTTTTCAGCTGCTTGCTTGTTTTGTTTGGTCCATTTTTGCATGCGTCGACGTTTGTGGGAAATGGGGGGAACATGGGGGATATTGAGTTGCAGGTGGCCATTCAACAAATTCGCGATGCAATTCTCAACTTGCCTGACGCCGCTCAGCCCTGTCAGTGCGAGCTAGATGAAGACGATCATCCTGTTTGTGAAACTTTAAAATCGCTGACGGAAGATCAGCAAAAATATTGTGGGGATGTTTTACAAAAGCAAAGAACTGAACTTCTAGAGCTTTTGGCAAAGGCTGACCGGATCCAGTTTCGTTGGAGTGACGAGGATCTGAAAGTGATGGAGATGGGTCGACCACTCAGTGTGGATGCGCTCGCGAATTACGAGCAACAGGAGATACTGATTCAGCGAAATCGATTTCTTTCGTCGTCGGCTCACGAAAGGATATTTTTGTTGAGCCACGAGCTGTTACATCTGGCGCCATGGGAAGGAAAGCCGATAAAGGATGAACAAAATTCTGGTCCCTTTCAAGAGGTTCAGGGCGGGCGTCACCTGTTGAATGCCGTCGCAGCCCAGGTGGTTGTGCAATCTTACCGCAAAGATCTTTTCGATAAATATGAAGGGGCTCTCAATCGTTCGCAAAATACCAAGTCACATTGGCTTGAGGCCTTCGCGGGTATCAGTCACCAGAGTGAAAAAACAACTTCCTTGACCATCGAGGATTTTCAAAATTTGCGTCTCGCTTATCGATATCATTGGGACCGTTTGGGAGTTGGACTCCGGTTCGATACTTCGAGAGGGACAAAAACGCTGTTCACCCGCACGAAGGCCGAAGAGCAGCGGCAAAAATGGGGAGTTGGACTCAACTATAGGATTGTTTTGGGATCAAACCCGCTGACTGTCTGGGGCCAATCTCATTTAATTTTGGCAGCGTATCTTGAGATGTTGCAATCTCGCTACAAGTTAGACGATGGAGAGGTGGAATTGCAAGATGGAGCGACCGCTCCAGGAGCAACGGTAGGATGTACTTATTATACTCCGGCGAGAGGTGGCCTTTGGTTTTCGTTGGGAGTTGAGTACAGTTCGTTTGATTATAGCTATAAGGGATTTTCGACCCTTCGATCGTTTGATGAAAAGAGTCGTCTGGGTTCTGTTAACTTGGGGGTGAGTTATGGATTTTAAAAATTTCAAAGGTCACAAAATTCAAATTTTGTTGGCATGTCTAATGAGCGGATTGATGATCGCTTGCACTCCGGCAACAGACGTTACGCCCGATGAATATGTGATTGGAGAAAAGTTAGATCGTGTGCACGGTCTGAACTTAGCCAGTGGACACGAGCCCACGAGCGTCGCTTTGTTTGATGAGACAATTCGTAAAATTCATCTTTTTAACCTTCAGAATATGTCGATGGCCGCAAGTTTTTCGGTGCGAAATCCAGAGGCGGCGCACTATCTGCTGCAACACGATGATGGCAATTACATTTTGGACTTAACGACAAAATCTGTGGCCCTGATTCAAAAAACGGGCCGCCAGATACTAGATCCAGTCAAGATGGTGGGAAATCCGCTATCGGCTGCATTCTCATCAGCGCTTGGTTATGCGGTCCTTTATTATGACACGCGTTCGGTTGGAATTTTGAAAGTGAGTGATCAAGGCGAGGCACAGTCGAGTTGGGTGGGAGGACCATTGCTTGATGGAAATGCAACGGTGGCTTGCGGAGACATCAGCCCAGATTCGAGAGGAAGAATGATTTTAGCACTATCGGAATACGGAAAAAATGATCAAATCGCGATTGTGGATTTGCCAAGTACTTTAGAAAATCGCAGCTGGGTGATAGAGAAGCAATTTGTACTCCCATTTTCTCAGGTGGCATGGCTAGCGCCACTGTCAGATCCAGATTACATTTTATTGAGATCACAAAATAAAATTGCCTTAGTACAGTTATCGACGGGCACTGTGATTGACGAGTTGGCTTTGGATCAAGCGACCGTTGAAAAGTACTCGAAACGTTACAGTCCCCATATTTTAATGCGAAATTTTGCAGCCGAAGTTTCAGTGGATTCTTTGCAGCTGGTTTATGTTACTGGCGCCAAATTGAAAGTCATTACTTTGGCCAAGCAACCGCGAACAGTTGTGCAGTCGAACTTAGATATTGATCGAGACGAATGGACATTCATTGATCGAATTGGCGGCGCAGCTGATGGTCACTCTAACGCTAATGAATTAAAGACCAACAGAACGTTGACTCGCTATAGCTTAAGCTCCCTAGCCACTCAACAGAACTTCCCTTTGCACGACGGAACGCAGATTGAGTTGTCACCTTCATTTCTCTTTACGCTTTATCCTAATGAACTGGGTAAAGCTTCGCGAACAAATATTCTCAGTGAAGAAGTGGTTGAAATTGCGGGTTTCAACGTGGGATGGCTGTGAAGTGCGAGTTTCTCACCCGCTCAATTTGACCGAAGCGGAGCCGTAAAATTGCGACTCCGCGTTGGAAACCAGATCTGAATCTTCAACTTTGGTGTTACGGCAGATACTCCCAGAGTTATCCACATCGGTTTCATTTTGAAAGGTTATCCCTGAAGGGGAATGTCAATTGCCGCTAGGCTCCTAAATTCACTTTCTGAATAGACAGATCCTTTACATCGTATAACTATGCATAGATATGCGAGGTATCTATGGCGGTAAATAAAGAACTTCTCAAAGGCAGTACAGCCACCCTGGTTATGCAGCTTTTGTCGAAAAAGAAAATGTATGGTTACGAGATAATCAAAGATCTCGAATCACTTTCAACCGGCCTCTTCGAACTGAGAGAAGGCACTTTGTATCCCATTCTGCATTCCTTAGAGAACCACGAGCTGGTCACCGCTGAGTGGATCGTGAATGAAGGTGAGCGTCAGCGAAAATACTACTCGCTGACGAAAGCAGGTCGAGGACACTTGAAAGAAAAGAAAAAAGAATGGGCAGAGTTTCGCAATGCAATCGACAACATTATCTTTGACGGGGGTTTGGCGTGAGTTCGTCACAAAATTATTTAGAAGTGGATCAGTTTTTAAAACAGGTGACCGGAAAAATTACTTTTTTAGAGGCGAGGCCCGGAGTTGCTCAGGAGTTGCGAGCTCATGTCGAAGATCACGCGGCGATGGCGATGGAGGCCGGACAAAGTGAAGAGGCGGCCATTCACCAAGCCCTTCGGCAACTGGGTGAGCCTGAAGTTTTGGGCAAAAAGCTAGATGAAATTCATCGACCACGATTGGACTTCTTTGTTGTCGGTATAGTCGCCTTTCTGTGCCTGAGTGGCTTATATGCCTTGCGAGAGAGTGGCTGGTTGGCGTTACAGTCGTTGTGGTTTCTCCTTGGACTCGGTGGGGCTGGAGCCGTCTATTCTCTCTCGGGCCAAAGATTGCAAAATGTGTTGATCGCACTTTATCCAGCGGCGATCTTGGGCTTATGGACGTCACAGATTTTTGGCGAAACCTACAAGGATCAAAATTATCTGTCCATTTTTGGATTGAAAATCAACATGGTGGAATCAGCGGCTATAATGATGGCTCTGTCATTTTCTAGCGGTTTGCAGAAGCTAAGGGCAATAGTGGGCAAAAACTCTTTTTATAAACCACTGGCATTTTTTGTGACTCTTGCGCCCGTCTTCGGATTTGCGATGAGCGCAAACTTCACTTCGGCGGCGCTGATTTTGGTCGGCGGACTCGTTGCCATGTATAGTTTAGCGCGCTCAAAAGCTGAATCGGCTCTCGCGGTGATCGCGGCACTGATTGGTTTTGGATTGTTAGGAATGGGTGCACGAGGGACGTTCGATGGTTCTGTCGACAGCGTTTCAGCCCTAGCTGAAGCCGGTCACACGGATTTTATTTTGGCCAGTTTGGTGACCCAATCCGCGGCCTTTGCCGCACTTGTTTCTGTTTTTTTAACGATGTTAGTGATTTATCTCGTGGCTCGATCTCAAGTCATCAAAGCTTCGTCGCTGAGGAGTACGTGTTTAACAACGGCAGCTATTCTGGGGCTTGAAACGACCTTGGGAATCCTAACCAACTACGGTGTTTCACCCTTACCTCGGACTGGGATCAACGTGCCATTTTTAAGTTACGGCGGCTCATCCATGGTTCTGCACATGGTGCTGATTGGGTTTGCGTTGTCTTGTCTTAAGCGCAAAATGATAACCTATGATCAGACTGAGATTTTTAGCACATTGACCAAGGATTAATGATCAATAGAGAAGAAATTCTTTGCGCTGAATGAGCCAGGCCTTTTCGTCGGTCGCACATCGTGACTCTAAGTCGCCAGCAACGGCGCTGCGATCGTCGATCCATTCTCGCAAGAAGGGACCGCCATTGATGAGATCAAATGCCAGTCGACTTTTTTCATACTCGTAGTGAAAGTCTCGAAAAATTTGATAGTCAGGGTAAATATTTCGGAGAGCCTTTAGCCAAAGACCGATGAGCCGATAGGGTTTAAAAATCTCGTGCTGGTAGTTTTTGTTGTCGACGTGAATTTGCAAGCCAGCACATATTTTGCCCGAGTGTTTTTGAAACGTAGGCAAAAAACTACAGGGCCGCAAAAGACATCCGCTCATCCATTCGGGAGCCATTCTTTGCATCTCGGTCAAAATGGCTAGAACATTTAGATCGGGAGCACCGACAGTTTCAAGTGGTCGTGTGGTCCCGCGCCCCTCTGATAACTGAGTTCCCTCAATCAACACCGTACCAGGAAAGCATCGCGCCATCGAAAGATTGGCGGCGTTGGGGCTCGGATTGACCCAGCTTAAATCTTCGGATGGCCAACCAAAGCCGGGACTCGCTGTCGGGTCATAACCAGTCATTGAAATGATTTCGAGCGCAACATCCAGACTGTGATTTTTTTTAAACCAAAGTGCCGCTTCGCCGAGGGTAAGTCCGTGTCTCATGGGCCATCGCGAAGCTCCAACAAAGCTTTCCCATCCACTTTGCAACAAGGAACCCTCTATGGGACGGCCCGCAGGATTTGGGCGATCTAAAATCCAAACTTCTTTTCCATGACGACTGCTTTCTTCCAGAATATAAAGTAGCGTAGTTAAAAAAGTATAAATTCTGGTGCCCACGTCTTGCATGTCGACAAGTAAAACGTCGAATGTTTTCATCATGGCTGCCGTTGGTCTGCGAACTTCACCATATAAGCTAAAAATTGGAATATTGTATTGAGGGTCAACGTAGTCTTCAGACTCCATCATGTTGTCTTGCTTTTCGCCGCGCATGCCGTGCTGGGGCCCAAAGGCCGAGGTGACTTGCAACCCGTCAGTTTGCATGAGTGCATCGAGGGAATGACGAAAATCACTCGTCATGCTGGCGGGATGGCCCAAAAGGGAGAGATGCCGACCCTTTAATTTTTTAAGAAGCGAGTCTTCCTTTAAAACGCGGTCGATTCCGAGACAAAACATGCGGTCCCCTGTTTGATTTTTAGATCGGCTTTACACCAATTGAATTACAAAACTTTTGCGCAAGTGAAAATCAGGTTTTTCACCACTGTGCTTAGTAGCCCAATAAGACTTTTGTCCTGAAGAATGGGCCACCACCGCAGTTACGCTCACCGGTAAAGGCTGAGATTTCATAATGCAATCGTGTATTACTGAGATTGTCGCTAAGTCTAACTCTGCCGTCACGAAACGTTTTGAATTTTCACCTAAAGTCGTTTGAATTTTCACGTTGTAAACATCCTCTTCTTCTCGCATCTCTCGACGATAGTCTTCAAATACAAAAAAATTCCAATCCCCGCTCGGGCTGGCATTCATTTCCCAATACCTTTGTCCCTCGGGAAGACCGATGAAGCTCTCAAAACAAGTCGTGTCCCAGAGGCCGGTTAGGCGGCGCGCAGAAATGGCCGGGACTGGCCACGTGATATTTTCAGAACTAGAAATTGTATATACAAACTTCAGAAGGGAATCATGCAAGTGCAATTCACAATTTAGCACTAAGTTTCGATCTTGTTCGGGAAGTTCATTTCGAGAAAAAGGTTGAAGTTCGACCAGAGTCTTAAAGCTTGCCATCTCTAAAAGCGTAGCTGGTGAGCATGTTTGAAAGCAAGGACTGATCAGAAAAGTTGCGACATTGCCGGCTGACGATTGCGCTCTGAGATGATTTGATGAATGAATACCTCATTAAGGAGACTCACACCGATGATTATAATTTGGAATGCACTCAGCGGACGGATAACTTCAGGGTGTTTAGTGTTCGTGCTTTTTTCAACAACGCTTTATTCTCCGCCAGGTCGTGCAGGAGATTTTGGATTGGGAGTCGCGCTGGGTGATCCCTCGATGTTGGTCGCTCAATATCGAATGGCACCGGGGCGTTGGTTGGACGCGGGTTTGTCGTGGAATACAACCGGACGAGATTCTTTTTATGCTCACGGAGACTATCTTTGGAATCGACCTGATATTTTTAAATCAAAAATTCCTTTCTTTTTGTTTTATGGCGTTGGTTTTCGTCTTACGACCCGTGAAGTTGATGACAAACCTCATCCCGACAAAAAACAAGAAACTGGAATTGGAGTGCGAATTCCTGTGGGACTCAGTCACTTTTTACCGGATCCATCTTTTGAGTTCTTTGCACAGTTAGCGCCCGTGGTTGAGCTGATTCCTGATTTCGAAATTGATGTGGATGGCGGAATTGGATTTCGCTTTTACTTCTAAAAAATTCTCTTCTAACGTTGAATCAGAAACGCTTGAGAACAAAGGCTAGAGAATGATCATTCGCAAACGCAATTCCAAATTCAAGGGTTTGATACTTGCGGTTCAAATCGGCATGATGATGCTAGCGCTAGTCATGGTTCTGCAAACAATTCTCAATTTTCGGGATCAGGGGACTCGGATTTTGGCTCCGTTCTTTTCGGGCGGTGGATCGGCGGCGGGGATTGGTTCCTTGGTTTGGCATTGGTGCAGCATCGACAATCCTGGCTTCGAAGCTTCGCCATCGACCGTCGATGTAACGAAGCTCGATGCTCGCAATATATGCAGAATTGAAGTGACCCCTTCCCCGACTCGCCTCTCGGCGTGTGATCTTGAAATTTTAAAAGCGAACGGTGCCGTCTCGGGGCGGGCTCCCCTGCTTGCCTCGATCAGCGGCGATTGTTTTCAATGGCAGGACTTTTTTTTCACCTCGGCGGCACTAAAGTCATCACTTACCGAAGCAGGAGTGATCTGGAAAGACCCTTGACAGAATGCGCCGGCAGAACTAATTTCGACCTTCCACGCTGACGTTCAGGAGTAGCTCAGTTGGTAGAGCAAGCGGCTGTTAACCGCTTGGTCGGGGGTTCGAGTCCCTCCTCCTGAGCCAATTTTAAAACCTGCTTCATGCAGGTTTTTTAGTTTCTGGGATTTACGAGAAAATTTAAATTTAATAACTCATTACTGTAGCTGCCTTCCATAGTCGACGGTCTTAGTCTTTGTGCCCTTGGCATCGAGCCAAGCGCAAGTTGGCCTTTGTCGGGAAGGTTCAGTCCTCGGCAGGACACTTAAGCTGCGACAGATTTCGATGATGCTCTCGCGGCAACGGAGTCGGCGTTAATTATTAGCAGGCTCCGTTTTTTTCCCAGAGAGTCGGTTATCTCAACAGCTTCGGAAATATCCGCTGAAATGCTTCCTTTTCCTTGATCGTAAAGCAATTGAGGTAATTTCACCTTGTCGCTATCACTAACCGTGACGATTGATTCGACAGAATCAACAACCAAGCCAAAGTTATTTCCATTGAGGTTAAAAACCAGTACCTTTCGGGCTTCTTTTTGACCAGTTTCATTGAGCGCATCAGCCGAATACATACTTCGTGCATCAACGATAGTGACTAGGCTACCTCTTAAGTTGAGGACGCCACGAACATGTTTTTGTAGTCCTGGTGGCTGCAGCAGAGCCTTCGGATAGTCAATAATTTCTTTCACATCGCCGATTGCCACGGCATATGTCCCGTCGATGTTAAAAGTGATGTAGGTCCGACGAACCTTCCCAGACGTGATTTGATTTTCCTTACTCGATATTCTGAGCTGATAGATTTTGGAATGGCCGTGTGTAATTTCTGTCACCTCAGAATCTGTCAGAATTTTCAAATGATCGAGAAGCAAAATGTCGCCATCATTTCGGCCCGTAATACACCCCAGAAACATATCGTTTCTATTTTGCTCAACGACAGGAAACTCAATCAATTCGTCAGGGAAATATGAGACGATACTGTCCACAGAATCTACCATGAGACCAAATAGTTCTTTTTCTAATCGCATAACGACGACTCTTCTATCACCTTGAGTAGCGCCTTCAGAGCGATCAACTTCTCGATAGTTCAATAGGGACGCAAAGTCTATCACGGGAACAGTGGTGCCTCTTAGGGCAATTGTACCTATACAGTGACCAACTCCCAATGCAGACTCGCTTAGTTTATCAACTTTGAGAATTTCATGGATGTCAGATATGGAAAGTGCGCATTTGGCTGGGCCAACGACGAATGAAATACATTGTTTCCTGTTTCCACGCTTTCGCCCAAACAGGTCCCTTGCCAAACGATTTCGGTTCGAATCCTTAGGGACGTTTTGCAATTTGAAAATGTTTTTTAAAAAAGATTTTTTTGAAAAAATATTTCATCATGATTCGTTACAAAATGAGTTAAATGATATGCAAAAGTTAACTGGTGAACTTGCTTTTATCATTCGCACATTATTTTTTGTGATTTTTGGTTATTCGTTAAATTTAAGCTTGCTTTTGGACTTTCGAGTTTTATTGGTTGGGTGTTTAGTTGTCGCTGTTATGTATGGGATTCGTTACGTAAGTTTTTGGCCATTTAGTCGT
>CALCCV010000165.1 GCA_937900305.1 uncultured Pseudobdellovibrionaceae bacterium
ATTCCTCCGGCCCTCATCCCGAGCCTGATTCTAAATCCGGAGATGCAAACAAGTCCGCCAGTTTTAGATTTGAATCGGGGAAAGGGTCAGAGAGTCATTAATTGAAAAGGAATTGAGAACTGATAGACTCCTGATAGATAAAAATAGAGGAGTCCAACTGTGAATTTGAAAAATCCGTTCTCAAGCCCATCTGAAAAATCTGTCACTGAAAATTCTCAAACATTGGTGAGTCGTCGCAGTTTTCAATCGTCTTTTTTGATTCTCCCCATCGCCGTTTTTTTCTCTAAGCTGGCCTTTGCAGAAAAAAAGCGTGGCGGAGCGGTGCCAGCGGCAGGTGCGGCAGCTGGTGCAACCGGAGACTGTGCGTTGCCATTGGCAAAACCCACGGACAACCCTGGCATCAAGTTGCAAATAGATCGCAGCAAAGTTCCAGCTGAACTCAAAAAAGTTTCCAGTGGTGTCGCCTGGGACAAGCAGCACTGCGAAAGCTGCCAAATTTTTATTCCTTCAGCAGGCAAGTGTGATGGTCAAACGCGAGGCAAATGCCCACTCTTAAACGGCAAAACCGTTTCTGCCGACTGGTGGTGTACATCTTGGGCTAAAAAAACCTAAGCCAAATCTAGCGGAGGTCGCGGCAAGAGACCTCCCATCCTAGTCCGGTTAAATGGATACCCAATCCTCAGTGATACCGAATCTCAGCCTCGCGCCAATTTCGTGCCCTTTTGAAATTTCAAATGCAATACGAAGATCAAAATTCATCAGCATCTAACGCTGGGAAGAGACCGCTGAGTTTTTCAAATCCCACCGGCTGAAAACCCCCGCTGATAGCTCTCTATTTCAGGACTTGCGCATCGATCAAATTTTTTGCGCTTTGGCTGAATTTGACGGGAATGGAGTTCTAAAGTCGACGTCTCAAGATTCACCGGAAATTTTTTTTGAGGAAAGTGGTGGAAAGATCGGACGTTTTGCCAATTCCACATTTCCAAAATTTATGTTTAGAAAGTTCGCAGGCCAACGAGGGGTTGGTGTCATCATGCTTGAGGGAAGCTACCCCGTGACTGCGTATTCCGAAGGGGCCAGTGGTGTCGATGAGGACGGTGGGAATAAATTGATGTTTGTCAGTTCGCTAGTGCCAGGAATTAATGAGGCTTTCGAAGTTCATTTTAAAAAGCACATTTTGGAATCGAGAACACTCAAGCTTCGTTGCCAGACTTCGAAGTTTCAAAACTCTTTGGCGTTCGCCAAACCCGATCAGATCGCTAAGGTTGAAATCTTGTCCACTTTGAGAAGGCCACCCATGGATCTCAGTCAGGTGGATTTGACTCTCGGGGCTGATCACTTTCGTGAACGGCCAACAAAGCCATTGGAGCTGGTCGTGGTTTTGAATTCAGAAGGCCATGAGACCGAAAAAGAGCCAGTTGAAATGATAAAGTACAACGGCCTTGTAACGTTAATCGGTCATTCTTTGAACTGCACACTTCCCGACAGGCTCATCATTGAAAAGGGATTTCAACCGTTAAAGCTGGCACAACAAATCCTAGCTGGAGTCTATCGTTCGCTCACCTGCAAGATGAATGGAGGTGTGGGTGCAGACGGAAAATTACAACTGGTTTTTTGGGCTTCCGATTTTGATCTCCAAAAATAAAAGAAAAATGAGGAGTCAGGATAAGGGAGTTTTTGCGAAGAGTGCAGTGATCTGAGCCATCCAATCTCAGCGGAGGGCTCGGCGCAAAATTTTTCCGACGTTTGTTTTTGGTAACTCTGTTCGAAACTCAACAGCTCTGGGAACTTTGTAATTGGTGAGGCTTTTTTTCGAATGCTCGATGATCTCTTTGTCGGTCAATGATTCATGGCCTGGTCGCTTCACAACGACGGCCCTGACGATTTCACCAGAGTGTTCGTCAGGCTGACCCACAACTGCGACCTCAAGTACGCCTGGATGACTGGCAATTGCGTCTTCAACTTCATTTGGATACACGTTGAAACCAGAAACCAAAATCATATCTTTTTTGCGATCGACAATTTTGACGAATCCTTCGGGATCCAATAAAGCGATGTCACCAGTTTTAAGCCAGCCATCGCGCAGAACTTTGGCAGTCTCTTCGGGCCGATTCCAATAGCCCTTCATCACTTGGGGGCCCGAAACGCAAAGCTCACCGACTTCGCCGTGGGCGACTTCGTTGCCATCGTCATCGACCATTTTGACCATCGTTGAAGGCACCGGCAATCCAATGGTGCCAGCCTTATCAGTTCCGTCGATGGGATTGCAGCAAACCACCGGGGAAGCTTCGGTGAGTCCGTACCCTTCAATGAGCGACGAGCCGGTGAGGGACTTCCATCTTTCGATGACCGTTTTTTGCAGAGCCATGGCGCCACCGACCGAACATTTGAGTTTGGAAAAGTCCACTTCTTTAAATTCGGCCTGATTCATCAAGGCATTGTAGAGAGTGTTGACTCCTGTCATGATCGTGAAGGGTTGAGCCTTCATGATCTTGATAAAATCTTTGAAGTCGCGCGGGTTGGTGATCAAAACGTTGTGACAGCCGTAGGTCATGAACGCCAGACAATTCACAGTGAGACTGAAGATGTGGTACAAGGGCAGCGCAGTAATGCAAACTTCTTTGCCTTCGTTCAAGAGTGGAGTCATCCAATTTGCGATTTGCAAAAGATTTGCGAGGACGTTGTCGTGCGTGAGGATGGCGCCTTTGGAAATTCCCGTGGTGCCGCCCGTGTATTGTAAAAATGCGGTGTCTTCTCGACGAACTTCCACTGGATCAAAACGTTGGCCTCCGCCAATTTCAAGGGCCTTCACAAAGGTGTAAGCTTGTGGAAGTTTAAACTCAGGAATCATCTTTTTTACGTGTTTGACCACCGTGTTGACGAGCCATTTTTTTGGCGTGGGAAACAAATCACCCACCTCAGTGACAACAACAGATTCAATTTCGGTGTCTTTTAAAATTTCTTGGAGGTGGCTTGCGAAGTTGGCTAAAATCACGATGGCTTTGCAGCCCGAATCTTTGAATTGGTGAGCCATCTCTGTGGCGGTGTAAAGCGGATTCGTATTGACGACAATCAGCCCGGCCCGCAAAGCCCCAAATAGGGCCACCGGGTACTGCAGAAGATTGGGCATTTGCAGGGCGATGCGATCCCCTTTTTTGAGATTCAGCTCTTTTTGAAAGAAGGCGGCCATCGCGGCAATTTGTTTTTCTAAATCTTGATAAGTGAGGCTTGTGCCGCGATTCGAAAAAGCAGTGAGTGGGCCAAATTTTCGGCAGGCATTTTCTAAAACGTCGTTCAAATTTCGATAGGCAGATGTGTCGATGTCGTGAGGCACTCCGGTGGGATATCTATTCAACCAGGGTTTCGGATTCAATTTGGCCTCCATCAGGGCTTGTCTCATTTGGTTCCTCCGCGCTCAGTTTGCAGGTCCGCAGTTGCTAGCCTTTGCACCACAGGTCTAGTTTTTGGATCTATTCATCAGCTTCATCAGCGGGTCTTTGCCTTAGCTCACAAAGAGCTCAGTCAGAGTTCGATGAGAGCTTGCTCAGGATTTAAAATCTCAAGTTGGGACGGCGTCACCAAAGTCTGAAACATCTTTAAAAAAGTGTCCATCTTTTTCGTCTCGGCGAATATTTCTTTTTGTCGATAAGGGTTTAGATGAATGGTGTGAGATGTCGGCGTCGCCGTCTGGTTCTTTGCGGGCTCATTTTTTCGGGTGCTCTTTCTGGCTGCTCGGTGATTTCTCATTTGGGAAGCCGATTTCAAAAAACGGGTGCAAAATCTAGCGCTAAAACGGGGGAACTAGACTCGGCGTCCCCGGTGCAAAAGAAAATCAAGGCCCCCTTTATTCCAAAAAAGCTTCATCTTCGTGCAAACTATCGTCTGCGTCAGCTTGATGCCATTCACCGCGAAACGTGGTGGGTGATCACGGGCAAAAGGGCCGCCGAAGATGTCAGTCCCTTCGGTCGATTGGCTCGAGCCGTGCAAACAGAGTTTATGAAAGAACCGCTGGCGCGCAAGGTCACTCGGTTCTGTGAAACTTATCAAATCTCTTGGCAAAAAAAAACGGCAAAGAGTTTGCCTCAAGAATGGCTGTTTTTTGAAAAGTGTCAGAAAACTCCCGCAAGTTCTCATTTTGGAAAAATTGAATTGCTAAGCAAGGATCACTGGAAAATTTCATTTGTGCCTGGCCAGATGGCCGCAAATTTTGGCATTATTGCCTCGATTCGGGCTCGTCAAATCACCTGCGATGTCAGCTTCGATGTGAAATCAGATCTCGTCGAAAAGTTAAAATGTTTAGAGTGGCACCAAGATGTTGGGCCCGATGAAGTTTTGCACCTCGACACCTTTGAGTTTAGCGCCAAGGGACCGATGGTTGTGACCGTCAAAGGAAAGGTGTATCGAGATCTCAACACGGCTGTGCGAGTTCTCGAAGGCAAGGTTCCGCTGGAAGGCAAAGGCGAACTCGTCGAACGCGAACTGCCTCCCGAAAAAACTTCGCAAATGGCGACCTTTCCAACTCCTTTGCCGGTGCCTGGATCTAAAATGGCCACTGCCGCAGATCACAAACCCCAAGCTGGAGGAGTGCGCGTGGTGGATCCGAAAGACCATGCGCTCATTGGGCGCAACGGTGGGCATCGGCGAAATGCCATTGTCGGCCCCAATGGGGAGCTCATCAGCACTGGTCTCGACGAAGGGATGAGTCCTGAAGAAATTGCGGCTCAAAACGGCGTGGATTCGCAAAACATTGAGGGTGACGGCGGAACTGAATCCGAGGATGCCGATCCAGCCATGGCGGGAGTGACCGAAGGCGAGGACCCTGAAAACACCGGACCCGAGATGGATGCGGACGGCAATCCTGTGGATCTGGCCGACAAAAATGCGAATGGCGAAGACGCCGGTGATGAAAATCAAGATGGCGCCGAAGATTCTGTGGAAAGCACGGAAGTGAATCCCCCAGAGGTTGATGGATCTCGTTCGCAGGTTGTGGGTGAGGAGGACGGTCGTCGAGAAGATTCGGCCGCGGACCCTCGCGATCGCGATCCCCGAGATCAAGATCCCCGCGACCGAGACCCGCGTGACCGAGATCCTCGCGCTGTGGATCCGCGCGATCGCGATCCGCGAGAGAGCGGGCGAGCCGGGCACGTTCCACCTCGCTCGCGGTCGCCAGCACCTCCACTCAAAAATTCAGAACCGGAGTACATCGAAGGGGATGGCGGCGAGGCCGGCGGTGTCCTTCCGGAAAGACAAACTCGCTAGTCGCGGTGCTGCTTGGCCGAAGAAATTCGGCCTGCTAAATTTGCTGAATGAAAAAAGCAATCAAAAAAAGTTCAACAAAATCTGGGGCTTAGGAAGTTTCGAAATTTAAACTTTCAAAGGTGGCGCTCTCTAAGTTGAAATTAACAGATAGCGAAGGGCAAGAGTGGCAATGGGACAGCGAAAGTGGGCGACGAGTGGTGTTGTATTTTTATCCTAAAGATGACACTCCCGGATGCACGATTCAAGCGCAAGAGTTCAGTCAACTCAAAGCTGCATTTGCCAAGTTAAATACGGTTGTCATTGGTGTCTCCCGAGACAGTGTAAAATCTCACGGCAAATTTCGTGATAAATACAAACTGAAAATCAATCTCCTTTCTGACGAGGCTGAAAAGGCCTGCCAGCTTTTTGATGTGATAAAGGAAAAAAATATGTATGGAAAAAAAGTGATCGGGATTGAGCGCTCGACGTTTCTGCTGGATGAGGGTGGCACTCTTCTTAAAGAGTGGCGGAAAGTGAAAGCGGCCGGTCATGCCGAAATGGTTCGTCAGTACATTCTATCGCTTTGACGAAGAGTTCTGATCGCGCGAGGCCTTTTGGTCTGAAGAGAAATTCTGAATTGGGAGTCGGTTGAAAATTCGTAAACTGGCCCCTTTGAGTGCTTCGGTTTTTTGAAGAATTCTGGTTTTTAGAGCGTCCCAAGATCTAAGGTCTTTGTGACTTGAAAGGAGCGCCGAAATTTGGAGTTCCAATTCTCCGCCCGTTCGGCAGGCTACGACCGGGGTTGCGGCAAAGTCGATGTCCTCAACGCCATCCAATTGACGAAACTGAAGCGCTTCGGCGCTGTTGCGGTGATAAGGCCCAATAAAAGTCACCAAGCCGTGGCTCAGAGGTTCAAGAACAGAGTGGACTCGCGAACGAAAAGATCCACCCACGAACGCAAAGTGCGCGAGTCGAAAAGTTTCATACAGAACACCCACACGATCAATTAACAAAACCTCTCGGCTCCAGGTTTTTCCTTCGCCTTCGAGTTGACTCAGTTTGAGCGAGGGAATTCCCACGATGGCAAGATCCCGTTCAATGATGGCCAGAGCTTCTTCCGTGGGTTCGTGGGGAGCCCAGATCCAGCGAACATGCGAAAATTTTTCGATCAGCAGAAAAAGTTCGCGTTCGTCCTCTGGCCAAGTTGAAGCGAGGACTCCGGTGATCAAATTGGGGTTTGCGGCGCTAGCCAATGCGGGCGGCATTTTTATGGAGTCAGATTTTCTAAAAAAAACCTGATCCCAACGAGGATCCCCCAGGGGTTCATAGGGACAACGAAGATTTCGTTGCAGTTTTTCGGGCAACTCTTGTATGCCAAAAACGGTCGTGAGGTTTCGGGTGGCCCAGCGAAAAAAATGTGACTGCCAAAAACCGATTTGCTCACTCTCTGAAGACGTAAAGTACGCCACCACGTAAATCGGAACGTTCATTTTGGCAAGGGTGTGGAGCATGACGGGCCACCAATCACTCTTTGCGATCAAAGCCATTTCGGGCGGACGGGGCGAAAGAAATTTAGCCATCGCGGAATTTGTGTCGAGGGTCCAGCTGTGAACTTCATCGAGGTCCTCAAATTTCTGGGCGCGTTCAAGCAAAGATTCTGAGGTCAGAGTCAAAATCAATCGCAGATGTGGACATCTGGATTTGAAAAGCAAAAACAACGGACGCAGGTGCTCGACTTCTCCGCTGGCGGCGTGGAACCAAATCCAGGGTGACTCGGCCGTCCGCAAAGCTTGAAAGCTCTCGTCGGATCGGCGAATCAACCTCACAATTTTTGCTGGAAAAAGAAAAGGGCAGCTCCGGATCAGTTGCGCTAAGCAAAGCAAGAACCCGCTGTAGATTTTTATCAGCCAATTCATGCGTTGAAATGGGTGGTCGGGGCCTTGGGAAATTGGAGATTGCATTTCGTCCTACCATATACTTGACGGCAGGTGGGCACAATAAGACTTTGTCATCCATTCGGAAGTGGGAGAAGCTTTCGACATGAGGGAGTGTCGTGAACAATTGGCTGTGGATCTTCAACGGTTTTTTAAGTTTGTTTTTGTTGGGTCTCTGCGACAACATTCGTGGTCCCATTTTTCCGCAGATTCTTGAGCAGTTTGGATTGACAGACTTTGCCGGATCCTTGTTTTTTGCCATCGGATCGGGCGCTTCGTTTTTTGGCAGTTTGGTGACACCCGCGTTCACGCGCCAATGGGGTGAGTTGAGGTCGATGCAAGTTTTTCAGTTGATCATGGGGCTCAGCATGGGAGCTTTGGTGATTTGCGAAAGCTATTGGCAGATGTTGATCTTTGTTGCCATCTTTGGAGTGACGTTGGGAGCCCTCAGTGTCTTGCAAAGTTCAGTGGTGGCGGCGGGGAGTTCGCGCGCGCAGCGGTCCCGGTGGCTTGCTGGCTTGCACAGCATGTATGGACTCGCGAGTTTTTTAGCACCACTTTTTTTAAAATTCTTTTGGGTTTGGGATCGGGCCTTGGCGGCCTTAGCGGGTGTTTGCGTTGTTCTCAGTGTGGGTGCATTTTTTTCGGTGAAGCGACATAAAAAAATTTCTCCGTTGGATGCGGAGAACGCAAGTTCTGATTCGACGTCGCTCGCCCGCATGTCTTGGTTGGCTCCCACGGTTTTGGCCACCTATGTTGTCAGCGAATTGGCCATTTCAACGCGACTTGCGCTATTTTTGCAAAGGCAAGAGGCCTTCTCAGTTCGTGATGCCAGCGTGTGGGTGAGTTTGTTTTTTGCCCTGCTTTTGTGTGGGCGATTGTGTTTCTTTTTTCTGCGCGTTGAAAGCAGCATTCGGTACATTGTTTTGGTGTCACAGTCAGTGGCCCTGGTGAGTTTTTTGGCGGGCTTGATGTACCGACCCGAAGCATTTTTAATCTGCGGACTGGCAATGGCTCCCATTTATCCCCTTTATGTGGCGCATTTGTCGTCGCTCTATAACTCCAAAGATTTGCAAAAAATTTTGGGCCGCTGTCTTTGCATTCAGGCGTTCATGGTCGTCGCAATGCACTTGGGCTTGGGTTGGTTGTCCGATCAATTTGGCTTGCGCCAAGCGCTTTTCATCGGGCCCTTCGCCATGCTGCTTTCGCTATTGGCATTTTTTAGATATGAAGTTGCTGCCAATCGCTCTTGGTTTAAAAAAATGATATGACACCGAGTTTTCAGGCTGGTGCATTCGGAAAATCTCCCTGAAAATCCGAGAATGAATCAAAACGATAAAAACGAGAAAAAAGAATTTATCTCTCTGCAAGCTGGTCCGCGAGACCATGCTGGCGAGGGTCTGCGCGGCAGTCTGGAAGTCATTGTCGGCAGCATGTTCAGCGGAAAAACAGAAGAGTTGATTCGGCGGTTGCGGCGCTCACAACTGGCGCGTCAGTCAGTACAGGTGTTCAAGCCTCGCATTGACGTGCGGTATGCGCGCGATTTTGTAGCCTCTCACAATCAGATTTTTTTTCCTTCGATCACGATCGAAGAGCCGGCTGAAATTTTTAATCACCTCTTGCCACAGACTCAAGTTGTTGGAATTGACGAAGGTCAATTTTTTTCAAGCGATCTGGTTCGTGTGAGTGAAGAGTTGGCCGCGCGGGGGTTGCGAGTGTTAGTGGCTGGCCTCGACACCGATTGGCTGGGTCAGCCTTTTGAACCGATGCCTCAACTGTTGGCCGTGGCCGATGTCATTGATAAGCCTCGGGCTGTCTGCGTGGTTTGTGGTTCGCTGGCCACTCGCACTCAAAAGATTCGCATCGATGATGAGCCAGGTGCCAACGATCCTGTGTTGGGTGGCGAAAATGTGCGGGTTCAAGTGGGTGGGCGAAAAGAGTACGAAGCTCGGTGCCGAAAACACTTTGTGGCTCGAGTGGATGCCGCAACACCCGATCCGAATGACTTTGTCAGCGAATTTTTAAAAGAATCCCCAGCGCTTTTTAAAACGCCACAAATGCAAAACGACGAAGCGAGTGTTTGACGATGCATTGGCTGGTGTTCGTTGCTGGAATTCTGTGGTGCCATCCGATCTTGGCTCTGACGGAGGTTTCTCTGGCCAAGGAAGTCGCCGAAGTCACTGCATTTAAAAAAGTGGATTGGGCCAAGAAGCCAGTGTCCCCCTTGGCCGTGGCTAAGTTTCACGAATTACTTGGTCAGGGTGAAGAGTGTCTCGCCGCTTTGAAATCGGCAAAAGTAAAAGACCTCGATTCTTGGATCGATTTGCAACGAATGCGCTGCCATTTTTGGGTTATAAAAAAACAAAAAAATGAGAAAGCCTGGAGCGATCTCAAAAAATTCATTGAGTCTTCGCAACTTTTAAAAGGCGAAAAAAAACAGGTGAGTTTGGCTTGGGAGGATCTCGACGGATTTCTTTTAGCCCACAGCGAAGAGTTGGACGAATGGTACATTGAACTCTTGGCAGACAGTTTGGAGCATTTGCAAACTCGCGATCGGGACCGAGTTCTCAATTTTCTTTCTCGCAAAAAAGGCCTGTGGTCTGAGTGGGTGACGACCGTGCGACCTCCAGGTCCAGAAGTGACACCTTTGGCACCAGCTAGTAAAGACAAAGAGTTTGATTTCCAGTTTCAAGATAAAACTCAAAAAACGGTGAAGATCGAAACGGTCTTAAAATACTTGAATGAATTTCCAGCTGGTGAAAAGGCAAAGATCGGAAGAGCACACGTCTGAACTC
>CALCCV010000166.1 GCA_937900305.1 uncultured Pseudobdellovibrionaceae bacterium
TTTCCCTACACGACGCTCTTCCGATCTTTTGCACTCTTCATGGCGATACTGAATGCCTTTGAGGAATTTTTTTGGCCCGCGGTGGCGCCGACATTTTTTAATATCGCGATGATTGTGTCGACATTATTACCCGCAAATCTTTTGCCAGTCAGTGGCGAAACCCTGGCTTGGGGAGTTTTGGTTGGTGGAGTCTTACAGGTAGCAGTCTTGTTGCCGCGATTGAAAGCCTTGGGATTTTGGCCAAGATTTTCTTTACGGGTCGATTGGGGACCTTGTCGTCGCGTGTTTTACAACATGGGCCCTGGATTGTTGGGCACTGGATTGATGCAGATGACAGTTTTGGTAAATTCAAATTTTGTCAGCAGTTTGCCTGAAGGCAGCCCGAGCTATATCGCCTGGGCCGATCGTTTGCTTGAGCTTCCGTTGTCGCTGGTTGCGGTGAGTTTAGGAACAGCTCTTTTGCCTCGCCTGAGTCAGTTGTCAGCCGAAAAGAAATGGTCAGATTTCAATCTAACGCTGCTTGAAAATTTAAGTTTAACATTTTTTTTGGTTCTGCCTTGTGCGTTGGCTTTGTACTTTCTGGCATTGCCGATCGTGCAACTTTTATTTCAACATGGTCATTTCAACTTGTCCGATTCGAACATCGTCGCGCAGATTGTGCAAATTTATGCATTGATATTGATTTCGTCGGCTCTGGGACGGGTTTTTATCACAGCTTTTTATGCCTCACAAAACACTTGGTTTCCAGCGGTGGCGGCGGTGGTTTCACTCACCTTACATGTTCTGATGGCGCCGATCTTGATGCATCGATTTGGTTTGAATGGATTGGTTTTTTCTACTTTTTTGTCAGGTGCGATCAGCTTCACAATTCTTTGGGTCGGATTTCAAGTGTTGATTTTGCGTTTATCAAATCGAATTTTTGCAAAGCAAATTTTCAAAAGCTGCCTTTGCAGCTTGCCGACACTCGCGATCCTGGCCATCTCGAGCCGCTTTTATGATGAGACCGCTCCGATGTGGCAGCGGATTGCTCATTTTCTTGTTGCCGGTGGAATCGGCGGCGGCATTTTTTTAGCCGTCGGTCATTGGCTAAAAATACCAGAGTATGAAAACACTTTTAAAAAGATTTTGCGACGTCGGGCTCGAAAGAGTTCTTAAATCCCCAACGCTGCTTTATTGTGTCTCGCGGATCCGAACTCGCTTCTTCATTGTACATTTTTTCAGTGAGAATCCGGAAGGTCATCTCATCACCGGCTATAGAAATGCGATGATTTAAAAAATCTAGCCAGAGTTGGGTGAGCTGCGAAAACTGTCCATCAAATGTTTTAAGGGTGTTGAGCGCATACTCAATTCGCATTCGGATGGCGCGATCACGAGAGGGCGTGCTCCACTGATCCCAAGAAGAACTTTCAGGCTCACAAGAGATTCGTTGGCAGGCTTCGAACCCTTGTTCAACAATGTCTTTGCGGGCGATCATTCTTTGCTCGATGTCTTCCAACAAGGATTGAAAGCGACCCACAATTTGAGAGTTTGGATTCAGGTGAGCTTCGATCGCGTCGCTAAAATAGTGATATCCGCGCATAAGCTCTGGCTCATACTGTTCAGTCGAATACCCTGGGTGGGTGGGGCCAGATGCCAACTGCCATCCTTGTGGTGTCAATACGGGCCAGCGGGCTCGCAAAAAGCCACCGCCGTTTTTGGCAAATTGAGTTGAGCGATAGTAAGGTGTTTGGGCTAGTTGTCGGCGAGCCCGCGGCACATCTGAATAAATGAGCTTCAAAACATCTCGGGCTCCGGGTCGGGTGTCCAAGTTGTTGACGAGCATCGTGTGACCGGTGGTGGTTGAATACAAATCCAAGTGGTGGACACCCGTCGAAAAACTTTCGGGCCTGATCTCAATTGGATAGCTGTCTCGAAATAAGGAATGGGTGTAAGTGTTGTCGAGGACAAAATCTAAAGCGGTTCGAAACAGTTGGTCGTTCCACCAATCAACGGCGGTCGGTAAACGCTGCCACTGCGAGCGCATGGATTCGTTGGTGAACAGAGTCTGGCTTCCAGCTAACGTATTGCCGGCGGGAAGGCCGTTCATTCGCGCGAAAATCCATCGATAGGCAATCGCCACATCGGCACAGTCTGTGGCAATTCCGTGATCGAAAAGAAAACTGCGTGTACCCGAAGTGTTGACCCAATCGCTGAACTTTCGCTCCCAGTCCCAGCTCCAGGTCTCTTGCGTTAGCCAAACTTGTTGGGTGAATTTCAAGGGTGGTTTGGATGTGCGGCGTTGGCGATTTTGCTCTTGGATTTGGGCGGGTGATTCGAGCTCGAGATTTTTCAATCTGCGACGAAATGCCTGAAGGCGTTTTTCGATGACTCTATGGTCGCGCGTTCTTTCAGTCATAATACGATCTTGATGGCCTTCGCCGTCTTCTCTAAATTCGGAAAGAAACCAAAATTCATTTTCGGGATAGATGACCAAATAGGTGTTCAGTCCGTTGGATCCACGGGCGCGATCTACGTAAATTTTTTCTCCCGTCGTCTGTGACGGTGGAGTCGCTGCCTGAAGGACCGATGGGGTCATGATAAAAATTGCGTAAACGATGAAGAGCAGACTCAAAATTATTTTTGGCGAGCGCGTGACCATGCACTGTCTCCGAATTGGTGTTTGTTCGATCTGCCTATAGAGTACCTAAACAAATCAAGGCAGGCGAGGGCGGCGAGAGCGAGTCTGGAATATCTAACTTTCCGCCAAAGGCCTGAGACGAAACGTTGGGCTGGCCTGGGGTGGATGTGTGGGCTGGACTTTTTTAGGAAAGGTGACAGCAGATCTTCTGGACCTCGCCGTCTACGTTGGGCTATAAAAACAGCGCGTGGTGCACGAATACGGAGGTGAACGTGGAACTTTTCAATGCGAACTCTTCACTTTCTGATCCTGGTCTGAGTCCTTTGGCCGAGCGTCTGCGGCCGCAGACCTGGTCTGAAGTGCAAGGTCAGCAGCATCTTTTGAAACCACAAAGCTGGTTTGCAAAAATGCTGGCGAACAGAAATCCACAATCGTTGATACTGTGGGGACCTCCCGGCTGCGGAAAAACCACGCTCGCGCGAATTCTGATTCAATCCTGGAGTTTAACTTCGCTGGCTGTGAACGCAGTCGAAACGGGCAGTAAGGCCCTTAAAGAGATCGGTGAAAATGCCCGTGAAAAACGTCGGGTTTTTTCTGAGCGTACGGCTCTCTTCGTCGATGAAGTGCACCGCCTAAATCGGGGCTGTCAGGATGTCTTGCTGCCGTTCATGGAGAGTGGAGATTTGGTCTTGATCGGTGCCACCACTGAAAATCCCAGCCACGCTTTAAATCCGGCTCTGATTTCTCGCTGTCGGGTGGCTGAGTTGAAAGCCTTGACGAATGAGGATCTGGAACTAGTGATGGCCCGGGCTCTTCAACCTTATGGTGTCACGCTTGAGCAGGCATTTTCTGCAGAGTCTAAAGATTTTCTCATCAATTGGGCAGATGGTGACGCCCGAAAATTGATTGGAGAAGTGGAACTGATATTGAGTGCGGCGGATCTTTCAGAGGGTGCTCTGTCTGTCACAAAACTTCAAGATCTGTTGTCGGATCGCACGTTGGCTTACGATGCGCAAGGGCAGTTTCACTACGATTTGATTTCGGCGTTCATTAAATCTGTTCGAGGCAGTGACGCTGATGCGGCACTTTACTATCTCGCGCGCATGGTGAAGGGTGGCGAGAGTGTTGAGTTTTTAGCAAGGCGGTTGATGATTTTGGCCTCGGAAGATGTTGGCAATGGTGACCCTCGAGCCCTGGGAGTGGCCGTCTCTGCGGCCGAAGCGGTGAAGTGGGTGGGATTACCTGAGGCTGGAATCATCTTAGCGCAAGCAACAACTTATTTGGCAAGTGCCCCTAAGTCGAATCGATCTTATATGGCTTGGAATAAAGCGATGGCCGAAGTTGAACAGAGTGGAAATCTCCCGGTCCCTCTGCCTTTGCGTTCTTCAAAAACTCAGTTC
>CALCCV010000167.1 GCA_937900305.1 uncultured Pseudobdellovibrionaceae bacterium
GGTTGAGAGAGGCTAACAGTAAATGTGGCGGGACCAGCATTTTCACCAACGGTCACATCATTCACGGCTAACGTTGGAGGGGCATCATCATCTAAAATCGTGAGCGTTGCAGAGGGAGTTAAAATAGCCACGATGTCTGAAGCTTTGCTGATATTTATAGACAGCGTTTCGTCGGCTTCGTCCAAAGCATCTGACAAGATCACTAAGCTGACTGTAGCTTGAGTTTGCCCTGCGGCAATGGTTGCCGTTCCTGACAGTCCAGTAAAGTCTTGCCCTGCGATTGCTGTGCTATTGGCGGTGGCGTAGTCAAAACTGATGTTCTCGGTTGCGGCTTTCGAAAGTGCAAAAGTCAGAGAGAGATGTCCTGCACTTTCGCTCACCGATGCGTTGGCGAGGGAAAGTCCGATGTGAGTTTCGTCGTCAATGACTTGGATTTGCACGTCCACTTCGTTTTCAAAATTTGTACCGCCAACTCTGAGAGTGTAGTCGCTGTTGCCTTGAAAGAGAGAGTCATTGACGGTTTGAACGACGAATGAAAAATTTTTCTTTCCAGCTAAAACAGTTCCTTCACCAGAAGATGCGACAAACCTGTTGTTGTTGTTGGTGGTGGCAGAAATTTCCCATCTAAAAACGGTGTCTGTGAGAGCTTCCTCATCAAGGCCGCCCAGAAAGGTCAACCCGTTGCCTTCGAGGATGGTAACGGCGTCTGAAGAGGTGGTGATTTTCGTGGACCATTTTGAAGGAGTGTTTGCATCGACAAGACCCGTGATTTCTCCCGACAAATCACCGCAGCCGGTCAGGTTGATTCCGGCCGTTAAAGAGATCATCAGTTTAAATAACTTTGGGATCACTTTTAGATTCACAGTCACTATTCGGTCAGTTTCTGTGAGGCCTTTAAAAATAAGCCAGGCGCTCGGAACCGATGCGACTCAATTTGGAGCGACGTTTAAAAGAGATGCGATTTATTCTGTCTCATGTCCTGAAACGTTTAATCACTATCTTATTTACCACTCTAACAAGACAGGATCGTGCCGCCGAACTTCGTTGGCCTTCAAGTTGAGGAAACCGCCGTTTTTATCTTTCAAGAGCATGGAAACGAGAATCCACTGGTTCGGCAAATTGGCTTCCATATTCTTAAAACTGATTCGCAGCTTTTGTTCGGCATTTTGTGGGTTGTTCAACTCGAGATCAGAATCTTCACCACTGTTAGGAAGGGAACCGAGCGGCACCAAGAAAGATTGCAATCGCGAGGGGGATTGAGCCGAGGTTATGCAGGGACCTTCGATATCCATACTGGGAGCATCGCCATTCACGACGACGCCGTGGACCTCAAAATGAAGTTGCAATCGAGAGTAGGTTTCGCACAATGAGGTTTTGGCACCGGTTTCACCGGGGATAAAAAAGTGGCTGAGCGAAATTTCTAAATTTTGATCATGAATGCCGTAAGTAAAATCTCGCAAAAGGCGCTCTTTCATTGCAATTCGTAGGGCATCTTCGCGCAAATTTGAAAAATCGTAACTATCACGAATGGCCGCGGGATCTCGTAGCATTTGAAAAGACGCTGACATCGTCATCAGGTAAACAAACCCGAGGGCAAAAAAGGCGCCGAAAATGGCTAGGCTTCCGAAAGTTCGTTTCATAGTTCTTTCCTCTTAGTCGTGGTATCGACAAAAAAGGTTTTGCACTTGAATCTGTTTGAATCACTAGCCGCAGTTACCGACCATGGTCCGGTAGCTGGGAAAGCTGACCTGCATATCTTTGGCTTCCAGTGCAATCGACAAAAGTCCAAGGCGTGCAGCCCAGCCATAGACGTTCTCCATCGGGCATCCTTCGGGTTTCACCAGAAGATCGGAGACACAAAGTTTTTTATAAACCGCACCGGGACTATTCAAACTTTCGGTCGAATCTTTTTCGAGATGCGTTCGCAAAAACCCGCCGGCCAACTGACAACCAATCATATAAATCACCGGTTCAGCCGCGGCGCCGTCGGCCAGTACGACAGACGGCACTCCTTCTTGAATAATGACGCTCTCGATGTCACGGCCACCCTTTGCGGCCTTCATTTTTTTCCGGCTCTTGTAGGACCAGCTCAAGACCTCTTTGCCTTCACTGACTTTGATAACGCCGAGGCCATAGGTGCCTGCGTTGTTCTTTACAAAGACAAAGGGCTTTTGTTGAATGCCTCGTTTTTCGTAAGCGACGCTCAGGGAGTGCAGCATTGCATCGACCTTCTGGGCCAGCTCTTGGCGATTGCTTTCGCTTTCTAAATCAAATTCAGCAGCCTGGGTTTCAATGGTCAGACAGAATGGATCGGTCCCTAAAATTTCGCTGAATGAGTTCGCCAATTGGTTGTAATGCTTAAAATGGCCCGACTTTGTCCGTTGGTACCAGCCCAACCCCGACGGCGGATTCATCGGAAACGGATTGGCGGCGACCCAGTCTTCGTAGTTCATCGAAAAGTCATTGTTGCAAATCACCAAATCCGGAGTGAATCCGATTTTTTTTAAATCTTCAGGAGTCGTCGAAATCACCTCGACTCGTTTGCCAGTCAGACTTTCAACCACAACGGTCTCAGCTAAAGGTTTTGGAAAACCCACTTTCACTGCGAAGCCACTCTGTTCGCAAATCTCTTTCAACGTGGCCACATTTTCCCAATAGTATGGATTCTGAGTGTGCTCTTCGGTGACCAGCAGAATTTTTTGAACGTCGCCGTAATGATCCTTCACAAACTTTTGCAAAATGGCCGGAGCCCCTTCTTTGTCGGTGGGGCAAATGTTATTAAAGCCGGCGGGAAAGATGTTCGCATCGACGCTGGCAATCTTGTAACCTGCATCCCGAATGTCATAGCTTGAATAAATGGGCAGTGCCAAATCTTTGGTGAGCCCGCCATACCACTTCACGACTTGATCCATTCGCAAAATGGTTTCTTTGTGCAGAATCGCTTGCACGGTCATCGGGACCTCCTACTGGTGAGAAAGATGAGTCAGAGTGTACTTTTCAAACAACAGCTATTTGAGAACTTATTCTGCCTGAGGAAGTTTTAAAAGTTGATCGAAAATGAGAAGCAGCATTTTTTCATTCTCATTCTTTGCCTCAAAAAACTGGGTCAGTTGGTGGAGATTCTGTTCGGACCGGAGCTGCGAAAAGGTGTTGGTTTGTGAGAGAAGATTCAGCATCATTTTGACCCGCGAGATCATCTCTTCCCGAGTAAAGGTGTCGAAGGGCTTTTTTTGCTCGGTTTGAATGAACTGAACCAGAACTCGATAATTTTCGACGAGCTGTTGGCGAGCCCGTCTCGACCAATAGGGCTCTTCAAGCTCGATGGATTTGAGCAGATAGAACTGTGAATTTTCCAGTGTGCGGACCTGGGCTTGAAAGTTGTCTTTGTCCACGCTCTGCAGAATCACGGCACCCATTTGAAAATAAAGGCGAGGTAAGAGGTTCTTTTTGTCGATTCGACCTTGGTCGATCCATTCCGCTAACTTGTTCGTGGCCTTGCGCTGGTACTTCAGAGCCAGCTCCGTTTGCCCTAGTTTTTGATACAACATTGACAGCTTCGCGGGCGCCTCGACGTCATAAAACAAAGAGGCCGTTTGCGGTTTCGTTTTCACGAGTTGTAACAACAGCGCGATGCCTTCGTCATCTTCCTGCAGACCTTCGTTGGCGGCCACAAGAGCTAAATTGCTTCGTTCATACAAACTGGGATAGCGATTTTCACTGCGCTCACGCAGGTCCAAAAGCAGCGCTTTTTCTTCGGCGAAATTTCCCCAGCGACCCAAAGTTTCTGCCTTCAGTAACAGCCCTTCATAGAGATAAATTTGATTTTCTGTTTTCGAAAATTGACGATCCCACTCTTGAACAAACACCTCATAGGGTTCGGTCTGGGCCAGATCCTCAAGGTGGTGAAAGAAATTTGGGGGCGTTTGCGTGATTTGCTCGGGCACGACTGCGGGAGACGGCAGGGCGGGTGATTCGCGATGGACCGTCACACATCCGATGGTGCCTGCGAGGACCAGGCTGCTGAAGAAGTGCCCCATCATCATCATCATTAAATTTCTAGGAGCCACGGGCCACCTCGTCTTTGTCGTTGGCTTCATTTTTGGCTGAGGGTTTCGAGGTGAGAATCGCCGCCAACTCCCGAAGTTCAGCCAAGCTGTCTTGATTGGGATGGCACTCAGGGATCTCAATCACCTTCACATTTTCACCGAAGTGGCGACTAAATTTCAAATCTCTCTTTTGACGGTCGTCATAAAATTTTTTGAATTGATCAAAAAGTTGGCTCGCCTCACCTTTCAGATCATGGGGGCCATTCACTTCTGGCCACCAAAAGGGAATAGCGCGATTCATGTAAATGTAACGCAAACGAAATTGGTTGCTGGCCAAATGAGCCGCCAAATCTTTAGCTTCTGCTAATTTGGTTGAGTCAAAGCCTGTAACCACGCAAAATTCGGTGTCAGCACTTTGTAAGAGTCGCTGAATTTCATTCACCCTCGCTTGAAGACGATCGCGCCAATCCTCAATGCTTGCAAAAAAATCCAAAAGCTCTTGAACAAACTCAGAGCCCGTCAGCATTTCAACGACTTTCAAAGCTTGCTTCGTCCCCATCTCCACCATGCGCGAAATAAAACCCACCTTCGGTTTGCGAACTTGCGCTAGCCATTGAAAGATGGCTTTTTCGAAAAGCGCCCCGAGTTTTTTAGGTGAATCCAAAAATTCCACGACGTGTTGGGCTGGTGGTGTGTCTAAGATGATGATATCAAAACCACCCTTGGTGTACGCCGAATACAAATGTTGCAACGACGAAAAGTCCTGAGATCCCGCCAAGTCGGAAGTCAGTTGTTGGTAAAGCTTATTTTTTAAAAGCTTCTGAGCGCGCTCGGAATTGCCAGAGGCTTTCAGAACAAAATCATCAAAAACTTTTTTGTGAGGGACGGTGGCGATAAATAAATTGGGTGAAAGTGACGGGACAGGATGATGAGACAAATCGTCAGGCACATTCAGAGCTCGGGCCAATCTGACTGATGGATCAATCGTCATGACTAATGTCTTTTTGCCTGATAAGGCATACGAAAGTCCCTTGGCTGCTGCCAAGGTGGTTTTGCCGACTCCGCCTGTTCCCAGGAAAATTTCAACTCGGGCCGAGCGAAGGTTGGCGTCGCCAGAGCGGTCGCGGTCGCTGTTGCTCTTGTCAGAAGTCTCTTTAGGCACCCAGCACCTTCGCCGTTTGTTCGATCACTTTTTTTGCATCGGACTCCAGAAACCAGGGGATCTCGAACGTGGCAGACACCGTTTTTTGAAAAAGTTCGCGGGCTTGCTGGGTCTCGTTTTTTCGGTACGCAAGATCTTGCAAAAACTCTTTGCCCAGTAACGTCTTTGGATTGGTTGAGTTGGGAATGTCGAACGCAAAAGTTCGGTTTAAAACCAGGCGAGGTGTGATTGAAAACTCCTGC
>CALCCV010000168.1 GCA_937900305.1 uncultured Pseudobdellovibrionaceae bacterium
CCTGTGCTGCCACTTTTTTTGGGCGGCGCCTTACAGGAAAATCGAAAAGCACCTCTGTATATGGCGATTGGACTCACTACTAGTTTCACTGTGGTGGGCTTTTTAGTCAGTCGTTTTGGATCGCTGATGGGATTTTCTTCAGAGGAAATCCGAATGGCATCAGCTATAATTCTTATCGGATTAAGTTTCACTTTTTTATCGACGAAACTTCAGAATTGGATTTCCGAGAAAGCATCAGTTCTAGCGGCGATCGGATCAAGTCATTCACGACAACTGGAACGTGCCAACTCTCCGTGGGGCTCCTTAGGAGTGGGCGCGCTACTTGGTGTGGTATGGTCCCCTTGTGCTGGACCAACTTTAGGTGTTGCCGTCACCTTAGCAAGCCAAAATGATCAAGCAGCGGAATCTTTTATTTTGATGACTGTGTATTCCCTGGGTGCCGTCATGCCTATTTTGGCCATGGCTTATGGTTTGCGATCTTTTTTCTTAAAGAATCGTTCTGCCATTCTTAAATGGACCGAAAGATTGAAACTTGCTTTTGGAAGCCTAATGCTGCTAACGGGCTTCACAATTCTGCTAGGGCTCGACAAAATGCTTGAAGCCCAGCTGATTTCTCACCTTCCTAGTTCGTGGGTCGATCTGATTACGAACTACTGATACGTTGGCCTTGCAGAAAATCAAAAATATGGTTTGCATCGACGACCGGAGGTGA
The DNA here is from genome assembly GCA_937900305.1 of uncultured Pseudobdellovibrionaceae bacterium. Lineage (GTDB taxonomy): Bacteria > Bdellovibrionota > Bdellovibrionia > Bdellovibrionales > Bdellovibrionaceae > CALCCV01. The sequence continues at coordinate 713 of CALCCV010000168.1, forward strand.
TGAACCTCTCCCACCAATAGTCCGTAGAAGCTTCCGTGGTCTCAGAAAGCAAAGGTTAGAGAATACCGTCAAGACCTCCCGAAAGCGTCTTGGATCTATAGTTGAACCAACCACTCATGAATTTTTTCGGAAGTTTCCTCTGCGTAGTCTACCATTAGAAAGTGCCGAGCATTGCTGAAACCGACCACTTCCCGTGGTCCGTGCGGGGCCGGAAGAAAACTCAACTGCTGACCTAAGGATGGATCAGCTAAGCCCCATATCACTAGTTGTGGTATAGGATGCTGCAATCCCCGTTCAATCAGAGCATCGCTCGGCTCGGACAGGTCGAATCCTCGTAAAATGAAATGCAGCTTCAACAGCCCGTCGTCAAAACTCACTTCTTTGAAAAGCTCTTGCAGGCGTTGCCGTGGCACGATCCGGTCACTGTCAAAGCCCAGCCGCTTGAGCGAGTTCAAAAACATCCACTCGGGCATGTGCTCAGCAAGCCATTTCGATTTTGCAATCAATTTCATTTCGAGCACAGGTTCAAAAGCGCTTGGCTTTAGAATCGTGTTTAAGATGATCAACCCGCGAGTTTTGATTGCTCCGTTGAGAAGCGGAATCACTACCGGCCCCGCGATGTCATGAACTAACAATAGGTGGGCCGGCTGGATGCGAAGGAACTCATTCACACAAGCTCGTTGACGGGTCCAAGACGTTTCCGAAATGTCCCTCAAATGAGTTAGTTGGGAACGGCCCGTTTGAGGCAGGTCCACAACCATCAATGGGTTTGGGATGCGAATGGCCAGGTTTTGGACAAGTTCCCGATAGATTCCACCGGTCGCGGGGATTCCGTTGAACAAAATGATCGGCAGCCCCTGCGCTCCCTCGTGAACGAACTCCCGAACATTCAATCGGCAAGATTCAAACTCTAATGGGAACGATTGAGCGTCTGCCGATGAGATTAGAACGCTCGCGATGAGAAGACTGATTCCGCCGGCCGAAAAACAAATTTTCATTTTTCTAAATTCTTTTGGTTTTGAGGGCATGAACTCTCCTTTTTATTGAATGGCCGAATCAATTATCTCTTCGAGTCCTCGTTTCATCTTGGCAAGATTATTTTTCTGAGTAGCGAGATCGTAGTCATCTAGGAGCGAATTTGGATTTCGAAAGACGACCTGAGTTTTACCCTTTGTTTCCAAAACCAGAATTTTCAAAGGCAAATCCAATGCGCTGAATTTGTCAGTCACCATTAGGTGAGTTCCGATCTTTGGATTGCCAAATAGCAACAGGGTAGTTTTGGGAAGTGCTAGATTCACAGATTGCGCTGCTTTAGCATGGTCTATCTCCGATACCAAAGATAGATTCTTCGATTTGATTACCGATCTCAAACGCTCTAGGGTGTTTTCAAATGAATGATGGCTGTCCTTTTTTATCACATTTCGATCTAAGTTTTCCAGTGTAAAACTTTGCAACGAGTACAAGGTCAAAAGCAGCAAGGGTGAAAATTTCATATGAAGTTATCCTTTCTAAATTTTTTAGATTTGAGAACCTAAAACTCAGTCATGATTTCTGCGATCTTCTTTCTATGAATGTTGGGAACCCGCACCGGTATTTTAGGTTTTCCGACCACTACAATAATATAAGGTCTATATGACTTATCAAAATTTAACAGCTCGTTCAAAAAAAACATAGGTTTAGGAGTGTGGGTTAAGGTGGCAAGTCCCGCATTGTGGAGTGCCGCGAGCAACAAGCCCACGGCAATTCCAGTGGATTCAATCGGATAGTAGGAGCGGCGTAGCGATCCTTCATCGTGGCACATAGTCCTGCTAAAGACCGCAATGAGCGCGGGAGCCTCGCTTAAGTAAGTTTTGATGGCGTTTGTACCAAAGGGCTTTAAGTCGCTGAGCCACTCTTCCGTAGCCTTGTACGAATAAAATTCTTCTTCGACCCTTTCGGCGGCCTGACGGATTTTGATCTTTTTTTCAAGTGAAGTGATCAAAGCAAAATGCCATGGTTGTCGATTTGCACCACTGGGCGCCGTACCTGCGGTTTTTATAGCATTCAACAAAATGGATTTATCAATGGGCTCGGGCGAAAAACTACGAATGGAGCGACGCTTTGCCATTTTTTCATAAAAAAGTTCGGAGGTTTTTTGCCCGTCTCTTTCGATAGAGTACGGCGGTATCTCAATGTAGTCTTCGTTTTTCACGTAGCTCTTTCCCCTATAAGTAAAAGTGAAAAATGAGCCATCCACTATCGCTCTTTGGCTCTGGATCGACTTTGTTATCCTGCTTTTTGTATTCGGCTTGCAATTCAAAGTGGGGCAAAGGGAGCCACTGAATTCCAACCCCCAGCGAGGATCGTTGGGAAAGTCGATCTGTCAAATCACTTTGTAGCTGCTCGGCAACTAAATAGGGCAGGACCCCTTTGGTGGCTTCGTAGCCGAGAGTGGCAACTAGTGCCAGCAGCTCTGTTTTTGTAGCAGATGTAATTTCTTGCGGGTTTGCAATTGCGAAGGTCTGTTGAAATGCCGATTCAAACTTAATTAAGAGTTTTTTTGTAAGGCTGGAAACGCCGTGGATGCCCAGCAAACTTCGCCGCCTTGATGCATTCTCTCCCAAAAGATAGCTGATGCCAGCCTTGGACTCGTCAGTGAGATATCGTGAATAGGTTGCGGAGATGGATTTCTCAAGAATTTGGTTTCCTGGAATGTCTAATTGTCCTAAATCGGCAGAAATAAAAAGCTCACCCTCATCGCTAAATTTCGCCAGCTCTAAAATGTAGGACTCACTATTTGAACCGAATCCGATGGCTTGTTTTGTGACACGGGTGTGATTCGGATCATTGAGGCCGAAAGCCAAGCGGAATTTGCCGGCTCGAAGCTTGATCTCTTCGGTTAGATCCCACAATAGGTAGTGACGCTCAGAGAGAAATTCTCCTTTTCCAGGCGTAGCATCAGGCCCCTCCTGACGACCAAGCGTTCCGACGAACTGGACCTGACCCAAGATCAAACCCAATTCGAGATTTTTTTGCATTTCAAATTGCTGACCCTGCTTGATTTGAGAGTTTTCGAAACGAGTCTGGATCGTGCGAAAGTCTCCCCCTAGTTTGACACTTTCAGGCAGATTCAATGCTCCAAAGAGTGGGGCCTCCGAATTTTCCCATCCCCAAGTGCTCATCAATTCGCGAGAGAGTGACCGACCATAGCTGGTTAATAGTCCACCACCCGTCGGTGAGACGTGACAAGAAGTGCAGTTGACGTAGCCATGTGTAACGTTCTCGACAAAGGCGGACGCTGAACTGAATGGAAACAACACGATTAAACAGTTAAAAAGGCGGATCACAAATTTCTTCTTCTCAGTCTTCATTGGCTTCCTTCAGGAAGACCCAAAGCAATCCATCGGCGCAAGGCTTCAACTTGTTCAGGAGATAGCCGCGAGATGTTGGACTCGGTGGGAGGCATTGGTAATTCATCATCATTTACGATCTGAAAAAGATAGCTCATTTCGGGAGAGTCGAGATCTATGAGTTTAGCTCCACCTTCAAACGTGCGATTTCTAGCGGCGTAAATGACTGCTCGACTGGAGAGATCAAAAAATTTTGCCTGGCCTTGGGGATTGTGACAAACCAGACATTTTGGTGCGAAGACATTTTCGAACAAAGATTTGAATGTCGGAATCAGCACAGCGGGTTCATTGGGTACGGGAGCACCCTCAGTTTCTGGAGCACCCTTATCGATCCAGGAAAAGAGAATTTCCTTTTGGACCTCATTCAGGGGACCACCAGCTTTCGGCATTCGATTTGAAGCAACCGTCGCCCGTATGGCTGAGAGCTCTCGAAAGACTCCCTGATATGTGTTGTACTGTTGATGGCAGGAAACGCAACGAGCAGCAAAGACCGCTTCCTTAACTGAAGAGAAATCAGCCGACAGTTTTTCGGAAGAGCCTGGGGCTGGAGCCGGAGCTGGATTTTTTTGTTCAAGGTAAGATCCGCACGAGGACAAAAGCACGCTGATCATAGCGAGTTCTATAATTTTCAGTGATTGCATGCTTTCGTCCTTCTTAAGTATAGCTCATACGAGAGCTCGTTTTTCGGCCTAGTTCCTAGGATCTTCCCCAGAGAGCTCTTTCCAGTGAAGGTCAGCTTTGCCCTCGTTGGTGACTAGATCTGCATCGAAATTTCGCTTAGCCCGAGCATTGATAAAGAAATGAAGACGGTTTTCGTTAAGCGTGTACACCAAGGGGTTGATCTTAATGTACGATCCAGATGCCATCGCCCAGGCACACCATTGGCCATAAGTCGGTTCGTACTTACTTGGGTTCTGCAAGAACAGGTCTCTATTATTTGTAGTGGCAAAGTAATAGGTGACGCCCATATAATCCAAACGGTTGGCCAGCTCACCCACGAGCGGACTTGCACCCCCCTCTGGAAAATAAGAAACTGGGTCGTACTTTCCTAGATTCTCGCCTTCAACCATATTGTACTTTGAAACGTCTCGCTCCACTTCCGCAGTTGCGGCCGCACCTGAAAAAAGGGCGGTCGCCATCACGGCTCCAGCGACAAGACGTTTGGTGGTTTTAAAAATTGAATTCATTGTTTTCTCCTAATCTTTAAAGTGAATCGGGAATTGAAACTAGTGAGCAATGTTTTCTAGAGTGAGTTCAGTTCCTACCGCAGCGTCTTCTGGAATGGTTACCCGTAATACGCCAACACCGGATGGATTTGGATCTGCATCTGGATACGGCTCAATGGTG
>CALCCV010000169.1 GCA_937900305.1 uncultured Pseudobdellovibrionaceae bacterium
ATGGATTCAGATGGTTGGAAATTGAGTCACGCAGATTTTAGGTGCGGAATGTAGGTACTAGCATCTTTTGCGAAGGATTATTTAACTGATCGAATCAACTCTTCAAAATAACTCATCCGATTCGGGCGTGGATACCACACCAACGCCAGGGCAGCGTCCATTGCTTGACCGCGGTTTAAGGTGATGATGCTTCCGTTTTCTAAATAGGGCCGCGCGACACTTTCGGTTAAAGTTCCAAACCCCAATCCGGAAATGAAATATCGAATCAATGCTTCGTTTTCATTTACAAAAAGGCGTTCGCGTTGATTTATCGAATCAAACCCGAACCGCGCAAGATAATTCCGTGTTGTAAGGTCTGATTCGTAGAAGTCTATGATGCGCTCTTCCTTAAGAATTTTGTCCAGAGCGCGGCCTTTCCACTTCGCAGATGCTACCAGTAGGTAGCGATCTGGTTTAAGCTTCTTACTGTCCATCTCGTTCGGTACAATTGTTGGAGAAACAACGCCGAGGTCTGCCTCACCTCTTCGAATTAACTCTATGATATCAGAATCATCATCAGAACGGAGATGGAGTCGTAGGAACGGATGTCGGGTATAGATCGATTCTACATTTTCAGCGATCCGAGTTGAAATTGCACTCGTTGGACCGACGATGGTGAGAGAAACCTCCTGCCGGTTTTCACCTTGAACGCGACTTTGGAATTGTCCTTCAAGTTCGCGGCTACCAAGACAGAACTGCAAAAGTGCTTTCCCCTCGTCGGTCAGACTCATGCCTCTTCTCGATCGCAAGAAGAGCGTCATCGAAAGCTCAGACTCTAAAGCCTTTATCCTTTGAGTAATGGCTGTCTGAGTTACTCCCAATTCCTTCGCTGCCGCATGAGTCGTTTTAAGGGTGACAACTGCCTCAAAGGCAATAAGAAGGGGATTTCTTAAGATAAGCATTTCTTATCAATATATGAAAATAATGAATTATTCAAGAATTCGGTGTTGGATTAAAGAATGGGCAGGAGGATTTATGAATATTAAGTTTGTGGCTATATGCGTGCTTACCTGTTTAGCGACCGTTGCCCACGCGGATACGGCAGACACCGAGCTTATGAGTAGATGTGCCTACCGCTACAGTACATTTGGAGAGCAGTCCGCCCTTGTTGGACAAAGATGGGAGTATGACTCATTCTATGGTCGTGTCCATTGCAACTACCTTTGCTATCGAGATCTCTATTACGTTCGCCAATGCCATCAGTCTGATGGAGGAGCGCTCGACGGCGGAAATCGTGGGCGGCGGTAATTTTGTTTGATCGTTCAAGTATCCAACTCAGAGGATGAGTTTTTTATTTTCAGAAAATGATCACCGAAATCAACTAATTCGGCCTTGCTCGAGAGTTGATAACTTGCGGTCTCGCCGCACGCTACAGAATTTGGTTTTTGGGAGATAGTGAACTAAACAACTTATAAGTAAAAATTAGCATACTTCGAAAGGTGTCTGACATGAAATGGCTTACATTCTCGATAATTTTAATAGGCGCGTTTGCTGCGCGAGCCGGTCCTGAAGAGGCGAGGACTTCTGCAATCGCGTGGATTATGGATGCACAGAGCATAATGAACTATGAAAAGTTCAGTGCCTTGTACAACCTCGAGTTTACATCATACGACCTTAATGAAGATGATGAGGACGTAAAAATTTGGTTTCGGTTCAGATCACAGAGCAACGTTTGTGACGTGCACGTCGGTTCAGAGACAAATCTTGTCCGTGATGCGAAATGTGCAGTAAAATAACAATTATTTTCTGAAACGAATAAGTGAATTTAATGTGGATTACAGTTCAAATCCGTGATCTCATTGTAATTAATGTCAGTATCAAATCGTATAGTGGCCTCGCCTATTTCGACTTAACTCTCATCAGATTGGGGCTTACCCATACTCATATCTTGGAGAGTTTTTTATGATCGTTGCAAAGCTAGTTTGCCTCTTTTCAATGCTCATTCTGGTAAGTTGCACCTCGGGCAGCAAAACCGATACAAGCTTGAACGCCAGGACTGCAAATGAAAAGCTTAGGCTACCGAGTGATATCAAAAGCGAATCAGAATATGTCACTTTAAAAAGGATATTAGAACTCACAAGATTCGATCTACGGTTGGACTGTTAACTTTTTTTAACTCGAACCAGGCTTACAAACCATTCCTTGATTCAGTAAACCTAGAGAATGCTAGCGGAGCCTTACACGCAGAAGAGGTCAGTCCCGAATTTCCTCGGATTGTCATGGGTCACAAAAACATGACAATGCATTTTACCGGAAATCCCAACCTTCTTGGGCATAACTTAGTTGAGATTTAATGCCGTTCACTTTCGTTCA
>CALCCV010000170.1 GCA_937900305.1 uncultured Pseudobdellovibrionaceae bacterium
AGCCGCCATCCTGGCAACTTCCATTCTTTCCAGCAGCTCTGACTGTGAGTCTACGCCGTCCGAAATAAAAAGTTCGCCTAGAAATGACGACCACAAAACGATGGGAGGTAAAGAAGTCCGGTGGCAAAGGCCCCTTTTGGAGTTGAGTCGAACGAAAATGATCATCTCACAATGAGACGTTCTTCAACTCCACCTTGGCGGCGAAGGCCTTTTCTTCGTCAGGATTGGATGAGTAGGTGAGCAAAAATGTGGTGTCTTTCAGATCTTCGGTTTCTTTTTTCAACTCCGTCCAACGCGCTTGAGGAATTTGTAAATTCCATTGGCGCTGGGGAAGATAGGAAGAAATGCCGGTCACTTTGCGAACTTCGATGGGTTGACCTTTGTGAATGGCCCTCAAGACGATGTCCCCATAAGAAAATGATTTTCCTGAATTTTTGATGAGTACGTTGACGTTAACACCTTCTTTATTTTTTTTCAGGGACATCTGATCGAGAGAGATTTGCAAATCGGTGGCTCCCTTGCGATAGACCACTGGAATTGCGATGGCCACGCGACCTTGCAGCACCATCGTAGCCGCCTCTTTTTCTTTTTTTATTGCCGTTGAGTCCATGGGTTCAAAATGCAAGTGAGCATAGTGATCTCCCAAAAAATCGGCGGGAGTTTTTTTGACCATCATACGAACCACTTGCGTTTCGCCAGGACCGATGCTGATGGTCTTGGGTGAGAACTGCAAATAATTCGTCAAGGCGGGATCCGCTTCTGTGGGTTTTTCAACTTTGCTCATTTCTCCGCTGACACTCATTTTATAAAAGGCCGCAGAGATTCTAAACTTTAAAGTTTCATTCGTCGGATTTTTAAGTGTGACGTGTGACGAAGCTGACTTCTCTGACAAAAAAATTCGAGTGGGAAAAACTTGGAGGTTGGCTTGCACAGGGCGGCCCGTGATCACCGAGATCAGAACAAGGGCGAGACCGAGGGCTGAGTGACAAGAGAATAAGGAAAGAGAAATTTTTTTTGTTTTCATGCCTGCAGTGTTCAAAAACCCAGCCGACCTGTCAACAGAAGAGAGCGCAAAAAAAAGCTCCTGATGGCCAGGAGCTTTTGAGGTCATATCCGACTTTTAGAAAGTCAGGTGGAGATTACGGATAGACAACTTCTACGACGAAATCGCCAGTGTAACCGCCCTGAGCTTGAGTGGGGAGAAGGTCCGCGCTAGTGGCTCCAACGAAAAGTTCGGCGCTGCCGGCTGGGTCAATGGTGCCGCGAGTGGCAGGAAGAGACGCGAAAGTGTTAACGCCGATTTCGGTTTCGGGAGATCCGCCACCTGCAGTTCTCATGATCACGCTGCCGTCTGCTGGCAAAGTGATATTGAACTCTGCATTCGGTTGACCCGCGACCATGAACTTCGCAGCTCGCACTTCGCTAGGATCCGCAGGAACCGGAACGGCGACAGAACCAGCCACCAAGTCACCGAAATTTAAATCTCGCTCTTTGGTGATCGTGAGTTGTGCGATGACGTTTGCCAAGGCTTGCGCGGTGGCTGTTGCAGCCATCGCAAATTTTGGCAATACGAGAAGCACTACTAACAATCCCATTTTTTTCAATCCTGTTGTTCTCATGAAATCCTCCTTGTTGTGTTGAGATTAAAAGTTGTTTTATACAATCTTCTAAGTTCGAACATTCTCTGCAAAAAAATACGGTCTGACAATGCTGTTTCTTGAAAAACATTTGTTTATCAAATTATCGACCGACGCAGCGAATGTGAAGTTTTGATGAGCGAAGAAAACTTGGATTGAAGGAACCTGAGACGTTTGTAAATCCCCAGGCATATGTTTTGAAAAATGAATAAGGTGTCGCTGTCCACTCAGTTGAAGACGTGGCGGCCATCATGTCAGGCAGCACGAAACGAATCCCATGAGCCTCTGCCAACAAGTAGTCATTTTTTGTCGGCAATCTCCATCGCACGGAGGGGGAACTGTTTTTTCCCAGTCCCCCTTTTGCCGCGTGATAAAATCCGGAAGGCCAGTTCTCATTGGTGAGGGGACTCGAAACGGAATTTGTTTCGGCGCAAAAACTTTGGGCATCGGGATAGTGGGGTTGTTGCGCGGACTGATTGCAAATCGAATTGGGATCGTTGGCTTGGGCATTGCCACTGGCGACGCACCAGTTTTCTTTGCCAACCCGAGACGACCACAACAGCCCGGTTAAATCATCGCGCCAAACTTCGGCGCCGAGATCTCGACGCACGACCAATGACCACTGACCATATCCTGACAAACTTTTTTCCAGTCCTGACCAAACGGAATTCAGATTTTTTTGCGCACAGTCCTGTTGACGTTCGACCAGACTCCCTTGCAAACCACAATCAATGAAACCAATGCGATTCACTGCAATGACATTCACTAGGCTGGCTCCATCGTTGTCGCGAGTCAGATCCGGTGTTTCTCGATATCCCGGTGGCAGATCAGTGCCGGCGAAAATTTGACTCTCGTCGAGAATCGAAAGTGGCGTGGCGCCCACGTCTCGATAAATTTGGCTAGAGTGAATGACGTCCAAACATTTTGCTACACCTTGAATTCCTGCGACTGCGGTTCCCGCACAAAGTTTCAATGGCTGTGGGAGATTCGTGAGGCCCTCGACGACGGCGCGCCCGGCAAAGGGAGTTCTAAGATCCCATTGGGCTAAGAGGGGCGTGACACCCACGTGAACGGCTCCGTCAGCTCCAATGTACTCTTTGCCAGACAGCACGTCGGTTTTTTCTGCCGGTGAAATGAGCTCAGGATATTCTGCCTTAGATGGAGGCGTTTCTGGATCTGGCAGGCTCGACGGTCCATCCACAGTGCTGCTTTTGGTGCAAGAGCCCAGACCTAAAAAAAGAGTGGCGAGGAGGATCGCGCCAAATTCCCTGTGTAGTTTCACGCCAATGCTCTCTGTAGCTTCATGTTTTTAAATTACACGGCAGAATCGTCTCTGGGCAGTGACCGGACCTAAAAAATAGCGAAAGGTCGCGCGAAACCAGACTAAAAATCACATGCGAAAGTTTTACCAATGATGAACCCAGAAGTCTGGGATGCATGGGGGAACGCCGCACTTGGTCCATATTCTACCAAAATGGTTTTGTTAAAACTCGTTGAAGTGGTCTGAAATCGATTGTGGTTTTGGTGCTCCGAGTTGTAATTGATAGGTGGAAGGCGTGTGTCAGAAGTTGGTCTTTTTTAACTTAGGGAGAATCTTTGGAGCTTCAAAAAGAACTTCAGAAAGATGTTTTTAAGAATCGAAAGAAGTTGGTTTCCGAATTGTGGCCCCAAGAAAGAGCCCTTGTTGTTTACCCATTGCCACTTCCCAAGCTGAGTGTTTGTGCGGAAATGTTAAAAGATTTTTTGGACTGGCAAAATGTGCTCATCGCAAATTTGGCTCAGTGGGAAAGAGACTTTTCGTTTCATCAACAACCCGTTCACTACGTTGGCCTTGGTGGCCTTATTCCAAGTGTCTTCAGTTTGGGGGGAGACCTCGAGTTGTTTTTACAACTGGTAGAGACTAAAAATCGAGAGGCTTTGACTGCCTACGCCCATCAGTGTGTTGAAAATGTGTGGAATTGGTATCAGGGGTTTCACCAAAAATCTTTGACGACTTTCGCGATGATTGAGGGAACCGCGTTGGGTGGGGGATTAGAAGCCGCATTGGCCTGCGACATTGTTTTCGTTGAGGAAGGCGTGCGGCTAGGGTTGCCCGAAGTCAATTTCAATCTCTTTCCGGGCATGGGGGCCCTTCCCCTGTTGACGGAAAGAGTGGGACCCAGGCTTGCAGAAAAATTGATCATCGATGCGAAGATTCATCGCGCCGAAGAGCTTTTTGAAATGGGTGCCATCGATTTTTTGGTGCCCAAAGGAAAAATGAAAGCGCATGTTCGCGCCTTCCTTCAAGAGGACCAGAAAAATCGCAGGGGCCGGCAAGCCCTGCGTTACAGCCGCAGAATGACCACCAAGCTCTCTCACCAAGATCTGATCAAAGTGACCGACCACTGGGTCACGAAAGTATTTGAATTGGAACAAAAGGATCAAGGAATTATTCAAACCCTGGTTCGCGCCCAAAAAAAGAAAATTCAAAAAATCGAACGACAAGCTCAACTTGCAGTGTGGCTGAAAAAAACTCGGCTCGATTTAAAAAAGCCTCTGGCCTTTCATCAGCTTCGACAGTTTGTAAAAACGGATTGTAAAAACTGATCTCAGGCGCTGTGGCTGAACGTTTCGAAGTACAGCGACCGTCGTCTACAAAGGACGGTCCTTCGTCAAATGGGCTAAGTCTCCCGATCTTTGTGTGCCGGATTGAAACACGACACGAAAACATCGCCAATCAAACCAATTCCGGAAATCTGTTTGAGATTCCTTTGGATCAACAGCAAAAAACTCGACATGTTTTTGACGGCGTGAGCTTCTTGGGATCGTTTTCACGATTTTCATCCGCTGATGGAGGCGCCGAAGCTAATAATCCAAATATCAGTAACGAGATTTTTAGCGCAAGTTTGGCGTTTCGCTTCGAGGGAATCACGCAGAGTGTACCTGTTGAGTTGGACTATTCAGACCTCGAACCGGGAATTGTCGGCGAGATGGACAACTTGGTGAATGCGAATCCCTTGGGTGCTTACACCTACACTCCCATCGGCCAAAGAACGATCACAGAACCAATGCTTTTTGCAATTGGATCACACCGTCTTCGACGGTCACCTCGGCTCCGAATTTACGCAAACGAGAGATCAGCATATGAAGTGGCGATTGATGCAAGTGCTGATGAAATTTTGGCAGTAGCCATATCTTCTCAAAGAATTCTTCTTTCGTCATCGGTCCGCGGGCCAGTTCAACGAAGGCGCGGCTCACCTTTCCTCGCGGCAGTTTGTTAACAGCAAAATCTGTTAAGACAAAAGAAATTTCGCGATCGGGATAAATGAGAAGATCAATGGGGTTTTGCCAGGTCACCCCCAAAGTGCCGTCGCCGACGGAAGGTGAATTATCGGCAACCGTGTTGGCACTGGTTTGACAAAGGATTCGTCCACTCGTCGAAGTGGGTTGTTGGTCGATCAGCTCCTGAGCTAACTTTTGAATTCGCGGATGAACTCGAGTTTGTGGGAGCACGAGATCCTGATAGAAGAGTTGGCGTTGAGGTGCAGGTAGAGAGGCCAATATGTCTAGCAAGGCCAAATCACGATAAATGTCGTTTCCCACGTGGTGAGCGAGTTGCCAGCAAGCGATTGCCAAATTTAATTTTGACGGACCTCGGTTCTGCGCTAAAAATAAATCGGCTCGCAAGAGCGACAGTAAATATTCAGGTGTCCACAGTGACCGGTTGCTCAGATTGTTCCAGACAGCATCTATTTTTTGCCGAGCCAGTTGGTGATGACCCTGAATAGAATCCACTTTGGCGTCTTGGATTTTTGCGAACACGCAGGAAACCGAAAATGGATACAGGGCCACGAGCGAGTCGACAAAACGCAGATCCTTTTGGCAGGACACAATGTCGCCAGTTTCAAAAAAGGCAACAGCGCGAACCATTAAGAGGGAAAGTCGAGTGATGGAGGAAGGATTTTTCTGCAGATGATAAGTCGACACTTGAATGCATTCAAGCCAATCTCCCAGCAAGCCCAATAATCTCGCTTGCTCGAGTCCGAGTTCCACCTGAGTTAAGTCATCTCGAGGCTCGGCTGAAATTTCAGCGATGATCTCGTCGGCCATTTGAGTTTCTCCCCGCGCCAGAAAAGCGCGAATTTTTTGGAGCGGATCCAAAGGCTCGTGGCTCAAAGCGTGGGCTGCGGCCGTGCGAACTTTAGAATCAACAAACAGAGCTTTGTGAACTGCGGTCTCTGCGTCGTTGGCGCCAACCGGCAGCGCTCCAGAGGAGAAGTGCTGAATATCCAAACTCAACCATTTTTGCGCATTAATAACTGGAAGTGATTTGGGTCTGCTCATCGTTTCCTCGGTGTTTGGTTCATTGGTAGGTTGTGTTTTTGCAATTCATCGGCCACAAATCTTCCTCTGGTCCGTCCCGAGGCTCACCCCTGAGGCTGGTCTCTGACCAGCTATTGGACAGGTGGCCAGCCACATTACAGAATTGTGTTTTGCTATTTTCACTCGCCGATGCACTGATCGAGCGGTGCAGGGCTCGAGAATTGCATTTACCACTCGAGGTGTGCTCGATGAATCCAGGTGGTTAAAAAATGCTTCGCCAAATTGTAGCGTTCGTCATTTTATTTGGGGTCGTCGCCAGTGCGGCATGGGCTGAAGGACCTTATTCCGGTCAGTGTTCAAACAGCGATGGGCAGGTTCAACTCCAAATTGAAGTTGATGGCGAAGGCATGAGCATTCACGGTCGGGTTGGTGCCTTGTCGGTGGGACCTCTGAAAAGTGGTACTTTTCTGAATAGCTTTCCGCAAACGACTTCAAACCAAATTCTTTTGTGGACCACCTCGAGTGTTGAATACGCGTTGCATTTGGATCTACGCCCGCGAAATACCAAGTCAGATTTTAAGTTGGCGAGAGCCAAATCGATTTTGCATTTCCATGGTACATTGGACTATTACGCTGACAAAACGACACGCTATCATTCGCAACACCCCACTGACATTTCGTGTGACTTGCAGCAGAGCCTTTTGCCCAGCGACCAACTTTCTGGGCCCAAAGATCTAGGAAAACGTGCGAAGTTTACTGACAGAGACCGAGAATTCACCGACATGTATTTTCCCCGCTGGACATTTTTACGTTTTGATAAAAGTGAAAGGTTTGGAATCGACGCCTTCGTCAACAACGACCATCTTGGACTCTGTCTGCCCGTTAAAGATCTGTATCAAAAGTTCAAGATCTACGAGGACCTTTTGGAGACCTATGACATCGCTCTTGGCTCCGATGTCCCTGACGAAAATGAAAAAAGCGACTTCGCTCTTCAGGTTCGGGCGCAAGGCGCTCGTCTTTCAGAATTCATGAGCCAACTCAACAGCCATGTTTTTTCGGTTTCGGAGCCTTGTCTCGACTATCTCAACAATGTTTATCTTGCGAAATCTATGACGGTTTTGTTGCGACGATTCTACCGCTTGCAAACCCAGAGTGATTTTTATTCGCCAGTTGGCACCGAATTGAGCCTCTTAACGACCTTCATGATCAATCAAAGTCCGCGATATCTGCGTTTTATCAAACCCACTCTTCGGAATCAAAAAAAGGGACGTTGGCAAGAAACTTTGGAGGACGGGACGCCGCTCATTTTGGGAGCTTTCGATTGCACCGAGCGGGCGATTTATCTGGATCCAAGCTTGCCCCCGCTGGATTTGGCTGGTGTCTTTTTGCATGAGATGGACCACCTGTTTCGAGATCGCTTTTTTGATTGGCCCAAGGCCAAAATGTCAATTGCTGCAGCCGTGCTTTTGGGTGAAAGTTTGGCGGCAATGACGGCGGGTTATTTTCAAAAAGTTTACAGTCTTGGCTTTGATGAAGACAAACTCAAGCAGCCTTTGGCACCTCAGATTGGCCTCAATTTGTATCGGCCAGACGGTCCGTTCCTGAAGTTTTTTGTGGCTGTCTTTGGCAGCACGGCTCCCGCATCGGCCTTCGAGTTTTTTCAAAAATTCTTATTGGGATCAACGAAGAGCGCCAATTCCTTGCCACCCGAAATTGTAGCCGATTGGAACGAAGTCCTCAGTTCGATGATGAAGGGCTATTTCGGTAGTCCGCTGCCGGAATTGATCAAAGATCGTTTGGCGCTCGACAAATTGCCTTCAGACTTGGCGTCTCTGGCTAGCCATTTGGAAAAAAATTTGAAGGTTAAAATTTCGTTGCAGGGTGAGGATCTTCAGTCCAACTTGAACGGTTCCGAAGCCGAAGTTTTCGATTCCAGAAACGGTGTCGGCTTTGCCAGCAATTTGGGGCAAATCACACAGTTCTTTCAGCGCTTGTCCAACTCTCTCGATGGAAATGCATCTGAGTACTGTGGCCAAATTCAAACGGCCTCGCAAAAGGGCGGCGAACTCCAGAGCTTTGCGGGCTCCTCAACTGCAAAATCCGAGGTCTCGAAAAAATCAACGGTTCTCCTCCCCGGCGGACGAGCTAGGCCTGAGGGCGGCGGAGCCATGATCCCAACCGGCGGCGGTGCTATGATCCCAGCCGGTGGCGGAGCCATGATTCCAGCTTTGAAAGGCTCGCCGAGATCTGACTCGATGCTATTTTGTGCTCCAGGGCTCACTGGATTTTAGAATTTTAGTTGCAGTTCGCAGTCAGCGGTCGCAGTCACTTTCGGCGTGGCATCGGACGGAGCGCCTTCTGATTTCGAAATCCTTTCGCACGATCCCCGATCAATTCTGAAATGCGATGGACTATTTTGGCCTCGGGGTGTTCAGTTAAAATTTTTGTGGCGACCTGATCTTTTTTTTCGATCATAAGGTCGTGGAGAGACTGAAATCTATCTTGCATAGTTTTGCCTTTCAATCCCAGTTGTTTTTCCATCTCTTCGAACTGATTTTTGCCCATTTTTGAAAAATCAGCGAGGTCTCCAATTTGAAATGAAAACTCTTTGGTTAACGAGGGATACAGTGCTGTGCAAAGCAAATCGTACATCGGCGCAAGTTCAATCTTGCCCGTTCTCAACAACAGGGAGATATTTTTGGAATGACTGTCGTTGTTACCGATCAACAGATTGAAACTCAACCAATCGAGGAATTGATGAATGCTTTCCAGCCGCTTCGAAACGGTGACGTTGCTCACGATTAAATCGTAGTTGTTTTTTAAACTTGGCCCGCCTTTGGCCTCGTATTTCATTTCACTGGTGACACCCTGAGCTTGGCAAAAATCCTGCTGATGCAATCGTCGAATTTTCCCGCCCCTATCGGCCATTCGATCATAACGTTCGACCACATAGAGTGGTTGCGCTCCACGAACTACAAAACAGGGAGGCACATTCAGACCTAAGCTCCGGGCCAGTTCCATGCAGTAGAGCTCATTGAAAACCGAATCCTTGATTCCTTGACGAACTATCGGCGTTTTCACAATGTGAGTGGTCGGTGCACCTTGGGTGGGAAGAAAGAACTTTCCGTCTTTGTAAATGGCAGCAAATTTATCCTGAGCTCCGGCGAGAGAAAGATAGGCCGCATCTAGGCCAGCAATAACTTCTGCGACGGATTCTTTTTCTTCGATGGCTTGGTGTATTTGTGTCATCTCGATTTCGACGAATTTATTTTCATCGATGCTTCGTAAATAATTTCGTTCGGTACTGATAACCATTGCGCCCGCGCAGTCTTGGCCAAATTGCGCCAGTAAATCAAAAGTGCCTTTTATTTTCTGGCGTTGCTCTAAGTTCTCTCGAAGGACTCCTTCGGGTAGCAGATTCTCAAAAAACGAGAGCGCGATTTTGTTTCCGTAATTTTGTTGCGAAAGCGGCATCGCCAAACTCAGAGGAAAGGCATCGGCACTTTTGCACCAAGCTTCTTCATATAAGAAAGAATAGACCAATTCCGAGTCTCGCTGAAGAGTCCCCACCAATTGATTTTCGGCAAACACAAAGAGCGAAGACATCAGTCTTCCATTTCAAGTATGATCTTGAAACCCAAGAGCTTAGAAAGCTTCAGCAATGTAGAAAGTTGCACGTCCGAATCGGCAACTTCAATCCGACTGATCCCGTTGTGAGACAGATTGCTAATTGCCGCTAATTCCTTCTGAGTGATCTTCAGTTCTTTGCGTCGGCCCTTGAGGGCCTCTGCCAGATCTGCCTGGCTCTTTATGAGCTGATGTTTCATCGCGTTATTCTCTCTTTAATGAGAATTATGCCACACCTCAGCCCATTTTCAAAGATTTTCTCACTATAGAGAGAATCTGGGGATTTAGGTCCAGATCCATCTTAAAATACCACTATAGTGAGAATTCGCAATTGAGGGATCAACCACCTAACTTATCTCAAGCCTAGTGAAGGCCTAAATTATTTCGAGCGTCCACGCTGGGAGCTTGGTTGAATTTTTGTTCCAAGCGTCTCGCTCGCGGGGCGAAGAGTTTAGACCACCAAGCGCGATCAAAAAAATCGCGGCTTTGATAGCCAGTTCGGTGCTGTCGAGACGTTCCTTTGGGCATCGCTCGATTGATGATCACCATCATCTGCCCCATCATCTCGGGAAAAAGAGCGGCGGCCAGCATTCGTGTTCGGCCCAAAATCGACGGCGTCAATTCCCAACGGCGTTCGCGCGTCGCTTGCAAAATCTGTTGAGCTACGGAATCTGCCGAGCTTGAAAATCCGGGCATCACATCGCCGGCTTGAAACCAGGCGAACTCTTTGGCGTGATCTCCTTTGAAGACAGCTTGAATTGGCGAACCTGTGCGAATCAAAGTGGGATAAATTGTGGTGACAGAAATTCCTTCATCTGCGAGCTCGGCGGCAACGCCTTGTGAAAATCCCGACAGCGCAAATTTGGAAGTGTCATACGGCAGCATGTGGGGCACCGCCACTCGACCACCCATCGAACAAATATTGACCACCCGTTTGCCACTGTCGTTTTCGCGAAGGTAGGGCAGTGCCAAACGAAGCGCGTTCATCGGAGCATAGAGATGAAGACTCATTTGCGCTTCAAAATCTTCGGTGGTCATTGTTTCCCAAGGACCGACGGTGATGGCGCCAGCGTTGTTGATCAGCAAATCAAGACCGTTGAACTTTTGCAGTGCCTCTGCTAAGCCATTGCGCAAGTGATCCGTATCCGTCACATCTCCACACACGGTGTGAACAGGCCCGCCATTGAGCGATTCCAGAAACACTCGGGCTCGCAGCAACTCATCAGCGTCGCGCGCCATCAATGTGACCTTTGCGCCCTCTTTCACTAAACGTGTGGCAAGAGCCAAACCCAAACCACGAGATCCCCCGGTGATGAAGGCCGAATGCCCACGAAAATTTTCGACTTCAGTGTTTTGCAAAGCCAACCACGCGCCAGCGGCGATGGGCAAAAGGGACGATTTTTTGCGGCGAGAGGCATAAAGTGCCAACGCACTGAGACCGCAGACCCACAAGAGTTCTTTTTTGACCTGTTTATTCAAGTTCACCTCCCAGTTCCTCACTAGAGGCAAGACCGATGCCACTTTCTCGAAGTTAAGACCAAAGTCTAGTTTGGCACAGGTCGGGGAACATTTGTTAAGGCGAGAAAGCCTTTGCCATCTCAAAGGGGCGCTCTTCATAATAGTGAGGATTCCATAAATTTTTTGTTCAGCTCGATGGAGTGACGGGAGGTCTAGATTGCGATCGCGAAATTTGATTCAATGCAGCTTTCTTGGAGTGGTGGCGTTTGGCTGGGTGGCATGCACTTCCACCCCAAAATCGGACGTGGCTTCAAACCAAAATTCAACGGCTGTTCGCCAGCCTGCTGAAGCAGTCGTCACCTACTCTGGTGAAAATTTTGCGGACTTGATAGAACCCAAAATGACCACCCTCAGAGATCGGCGCGAGATCTATGTCGTGCCTAAGATTCACAAGAGTCAGATCAGAACACCTCTCACCGATTTTACGGTGTTGGGAAAGCTCATGCGATTCGCGGCGGTGGGCGTTGCGGTGAATGTTCGGTGCGCCGATTTTTCAAAATTTAGCAAAAATAAATTTGGTGCGGAACATTTTTTCAAGGCCGAGGTGGAAAGCCATCGCGCGGCAGATAGTCAGCTGGCAAATCAGAAGGGCGACGGGGACAAAGACGCATCCAAGCCGAGCCTGAGGACTTGCAACGTTGTCGAGTTGACCAATCTCGATTTAAAAGAAAAAAAAGGCTCCAGTCAGAGAGCCAATTTTGCCGACGAACCTGAGCAGGTGCGAATTTTCTTGAACCAAGATTTGGGTGTAAGGGGTTATCAGCTGGTGAACACCTATCGTGCGAACAGCCAAATCGTTAAAAATATCAAAACTGATCCCAACGAAGCGGGCCTTGGCGGCTTTGAGTTTTTTCCGGCTGATTTGCCTCCGCAGCAAGCGAGTCCTCTCAACGAAATGGTCGTTGAAGATGTGAAAGATGTTTCTGCATTTATGGCCGACGGTGAATCTTTGACTTGGCGGGCGCGCCTCGATGGTTTTTACACCAACAAAATCAGGCAGACTCAAAGATCGTTTCGCTTGCCGCGATGTGAGGGCAAAATCTTTCGCTTCAAAGATTATTATGGACAAAAAAGCACGGTGGGCTGGTGCAAATACAGCGCCTGGCCAGAGTTCATTGAAAACGGCCGCTACCTAGCAGTGACTTCAGCCCGGTGATGTTCGGGCAGTCACATTCAAGTAACTATATTTAGATTTAGAGCTGACGGAATATGAAGGAGTTCAAACAAATGAAAATGAAAGCGATTTCAGCGCTGGCGATGGCCACACTCTTGGGATCCTCGGTTTTAGCCCAAGACAATTTCGAAATGTCAGAACGCAATTTCACAACTTTATTTAACAACTATCGATTTGCCCAACCCACTTTGGTTCCGTGGGCGGGCTCCTTTTACACTTACGGTGACGACGGGATCGACACGTCCGACGTGGTCGGTGGCATCTCCCCAGCTAAGCAATGGGATGCTTACAAAGAACTTTCTGGCGACGGAGCGGCCGACTGGGAAGCAAAAAATCACACCTGTTCCATCGTCGAAGAGAGCTTGAAACAGGGCTGCAAAGATTGGTGGGGTCATTGCAACGCGTGGTCAGCGGCAGCGATTAAAACTCCGGAGCCTCGAGCGACGACCTCTGTGGCCTCTCAAAAAACTCACACAAATCTTCCCTTCGGCGTCGGCCAACAAAAGGGTTTGTTGACCGAGCTGTGGATGGAGTCGGGCAGTATATTTATCGGCGAAACTGACAAAGCCAACGAAGCCACCAAGGATGTCATTTATCCCGTCAACCTCGAAGCGCTCACTCCGGAGCAAAGAAAAACCTATGATGCCTACTGGGACCTCACCCCCCGCACGTTTTTGCTCGTATTCATGAATTACATTGGCGTTAAAAAAGTAGGAGTTGTCATTGACCGTTTCACAGGTTCTGAAGTTTGGAATCAACCGGTGAGTGGCTACCGAATTTTACCGGTTCGCCCCAGTGATGTGAGTGGCAACAAGGTGTTCTTCAGAGTGAAGATTTTTTGGGCGAACGATAGCGTTAAACCGGATCACATCTCCACCGGTTTCAACATCGCGCAAGTGAGAGACGACAACGAAACCATCGATCGATTTGGCTTAAGCCCAACCGATGGTCAACCGAGCTACACGGGTCGGCTTTTAAAATTCACTCTGGCCTTCGATCAGCCCGTCACTTTCGACAGCAGTGGGACAAAAATCACCAACACCACTCCGTTGAATGTTGTTGGCGACGGATTTTGGGATACGAGAGTGCATCGTCCTGATACTGAAAATGAAATGTTGCACCAGCACCCAGATTTCATCTGGGCTCCGACTGCGCTCTATCCAGCGTCCACGGGCTATCGCAATCCGTTTGTCCAAGATGGAAATATGGCGGACGTTTTCAAGCTCACGTCCGCAGCGCCGCCTCCGCAGCCTCCGACTCCGCCACCGCCGGGCCCAACACCTCCAAATCCACCAACGCCTCCCACTCCTCCCGTGCCGAATCCGCCCCCGACTCCACCAGGTCCGCCGCCGGTTGCGACGGGATACAAGCTATGGAAGTTGGCGCTCTCGACACCTGATCTGAAAAAAGTTTTGGGCCAAGGATTTGGCAGAACCAAGGCCTCAGTGTTTTTGCAATCTGTCTTCGGCGGTCAGGACATCGCCATACGAGTCAACGCGGGAATTTTAGTCAGCGACGCCCGAGTCCTTTTTCCTCAACTCGAAGTGGACAACAAAGTCTCGGGTGACGAGATCCTTACGCTGTTCAAAGCCCAGGGCGTAGGTGCGCACTTCGAATAGTCGATTCGCCGATTTCGGCAAAAGACTGCAAAAGACTTCTGTGAAAGAAATGAGAAAATAAAAAAAGGCCGCGGAGGATTCCGCGGCCTTTTTTGTTGTAAGAACAACTGATTCAAAATAACTGATCCAAAAAAAATTGGCGTCAGATGCAATTCAGATGCAATTCAGACTTAATCTTAATACCGACTCAACCTCTGAAAAAGAAAAACCAGGCCAAGATGCAAACGATCCCGGGCACACCCAAAAAATACATGAGAACGGGAACACCAACGCGGCCTTCGACATTTTGAACGAGTGCTTTTAAGTTTTTCAAGATTTACTCCTTGGTTAGTGTGATAGCTGAAAGCAGATTTCACAGTTGGGACTAAAGCAACTTTGGGACCACTCTTGACTTTGAATTTTTGGGGCAGATGTCCACGTGAACCGATGTGAGAGTGGCAACTAGGAATTCATCTCGCTCGCGCGCCAACCCAATGGATCTTTCAAAATCGCGCGTCCCACGGCTGCGAGCGCAAATTGATTTCCGCCAAGGGCGGCGTCAATGTAAGATCCGGTTTCGATTCCTCCCACCCCAATGACGGGAATTTGCACCGAGGCTTGGATGGCGGCGGCTTCGGGCACAAGATATCCTTGGCCTAGGCGCGGGCTGGGACGTCGCCATCCGCCGATTCCTGACGAGACGTGCAGCAAATCCACGCCTATTTTTTCCAGCCGGCCCGCTAGTGCGATGGAGTCTTCCAATTGCAGACCCCCGGGATAAAAATCCTGGCCAGGGATTCGGACAGAAATCAAAAGGCGAGGGTGATTGGCACGAACGGCGCTGATCACTTCGCCCAACAGGCGAAAGCGAGAGGCCGCGTCCTTGCCGTACTGGTCACTTCGCTGATTCGTGAGTGGCGAAAGCCATTGATTAAAGCCGTAACCGTGGGCCGCGTGGAATTCGACGAGGTCAAAGCCGGCAACCACGGCCCGGTCTGCGCCAGAAACAAAACTGCTGCGCCAAAGATCCACGTCTTCGCGGGTCATGGTTCGCGGAGTTTCAAGCTCTTCATTCTTAACCGGGACTCTGATTCCGCTGGGGCCCATGAGGTTCCCGGTTGTCATCTGGGAGTTGGACTTTCCGCCTGAGTGGGTCAGTTGCAAACCGGCGTAAGCGTCCTTGCTTTTGATCGCGGTGGCAATGGCGGTCAGGCCCGCGATGTGGAGGTCTGAGCTTGCTCCCAGTTGGAGTTCTTCGCTTCGCCCCGAAGGATGGACGTAGGTGTATTCCGCGATCACCAGCGAAGCTCCGGAATCAGCCAGCCTTGCGTAATGAGAAATGGTTTTAGGGGTGGCGATACCTTCGGCCGTCGCCGTGCTTGAGGCCATGGGCGGAACAATCAGGCGATTCTTAAATGTGATTTGCGAATTCACCCGCAAAGGCGAGTTTCGGTGAGGGGCGATTTTCATAGCTTCTTCTAAGCGAAATTCAAATTCTACAAAAGCAATAAAAAAGGATGAATTATTTCTTATTTCGAAATAATTCAAAGGCCGGTTTGAAGGACGGTTCGACTCCGATTCTGATCGATGCTGACTCCGAAGGCAAATGGCCCTTTATGTTGGTGGAGTCAAATCGGCGAAATAAATGAAAAACTCGCCTTTGTCGTCCGCTCCCATCCTGGCGATTTGGAAACCGATTTTTTCACACACAAGTTTGGACGCTTCGTGAGTGGCGTCGACAGTGGCCCATGCCATGTCGTAACCACGTTGGGTCGCGAATTGCAAAATCTGTTCGCCGGCCGTTTTGGCATAACCTTTGTGCCAAAAAGATTTGCGCAGATAAAATAGAATTTCGCGCTGATTGCTTTGACAAATGTCTGAGCAGAAGAGGGCCGCGTGACCAACATAAGCGAGATCTTCGGTTTGTCGAATCGCCCAGATGTGGTCGCCGGGTTTGGCTGTTTCGCCCAAGGCCCTGCGAAATAGTTTTTCGATTTCACTTTCGGTCTTGGGTCCGTCGACGTGTTTCATCACCTCTGCGTCGGCGAGAAGGTGAGCGAAGTCGTCGTGATCTTCGGCTTTATAAAAATCTAAAAAAACTGCGGGATGATCCGCTGAAAATTTTAAAAATTGAATTTCGTCGCTGATCACTCCGCCTCCTTTAAAGAGCTTCGATCAAAATCAAAACAATTCCGATGATTGAACCGCCCGCAATGATTCCAGCAGAGAGAGTCTCTTGGTTGTCGACGAAGATTCGTCGGCCCAGTTGTTTGGGATCTTTGCAATAACGTTGGCAAGCCCAAAAGAAAAAAGCACCGAGAGCCATAGCCCACGAATCAGAAAATCGCAAAACGAAACCCAAACCCACGCCGACTCCAGATAACCAGAATTTTCCTTTCATCTTTTGGTCAGTGATTTCAAAAACGATTCCTAAGATGGCACCAATCAATGCCGCCCACTGGGCCGTGAAATGGAGATTGGAGATTCCGTGAGAAAGGACGTCGGCCACCCCTCGCCAAATCATCGCCGCAGGAAGGGGCAGTCGATCCGTTCCGAACGCTGAGATTTGATTTTGAAAGATAAAATAAAAAACAGGCACGGCGACAAGAGCTCCGGCAAAGATTCCGAGAATGTGGCCCATGGCTTGGTGGCGTGGTTTTCCACCCAACATATACGCCGGTTTGATATCCATCAGTAGGTTGCTGGCGTTGAGAGACACTTCAGATGTAATTCCGGCGGTCATGAGATTTGTTTTTGTGTCGCCCGGAGCCAGCACTCCAAAACTGATTTGTGTGAGTTTGCCCAGGGCACTGCCTGGCGTGATTCCGGTCAATCCCGTCGAGGTAACGGCAATCAGGGTGAAAATAAAAACCAAAGGAATTGCGATCAAGCCCAAACCATAATGAACGCCAAACCAGGAGTGCCCCAGCCACACGGTCAATCCTCCGACCAAAGGGATTCCGACCCAGGATATCCAAAGGGGCAGTTCGATTTCGGACAAGGGATCTTTTTCACGCGCACCTGGCGTTGTTCCTCTCGGAACTTTCAATCGAGTGCTTTTCACTTGAGACAACAGCCGGCCAAAAGCTTCGCTGAGCATTTTGGGTTTTGAAAAAAAAGCGTAGAGCGAGGACGTCGTCATCATCGCAGCTCCTGCCCAAAGCGACCACATGGCAATGTCTTTAAATGTGGCTTTTGGAATCACTCCGTCGTGAATCATCCATGGCGCTAAAATCATGTAGTTGATGCAGGCGCCGAGAAAAATGGAGGCCCCTGTTTTTAGGTTGATGAGGCCGCCGGTGCCAAACATCACAATGGAGGAATCAAATTGAATGGTCAAATCTCTCAGTGGAGTGCCAAAGAATTTCGGCGTCGCAAAATCATAAATAAAGGAATCCCAAGTTTCCGGAATTTTCGCAAATCCCAGCTTCATTTTGTCCATCACTGAGTGATTGCGAAGAGTCTCGAGAAGAGCCGAAAGAAGCGCACCGAATCCCAAGATTTTGGCTTTGAAAAGACCTTCGCGGGCGTCGTCACTGTGCAAGCTATCGAGAACCACCCCGGCCGCATATCCTTCGGGGAACGGGAGTTGTTCCTCATTGATAAATCTTTTCTTCAGTGGAAACGCAAACAACACACCTAAGATAGCTAAGACAATGATCCAACAAATGCTTTGCCACATCGGAATGACATTGCCCGTGACCATCATATAGGCGGGAAGTGAGGCCATAAGCGGCGCCGTCATATAGCCAGCACTGGTGGCGATGGATTGCATGGCATTGTTTTCTAAAACACTCATGGGTTGGCCGATCTTCAATTTGGCCAGCAGCTTGAACATGGCAAACGAAATGATGACCGAGGAAATTCCGACCCCTAAGGTCCAGCCTGTGCGAATGCCAATATACAAATTTGTTAGACTGAGAATTCCGCCCAACAAAATTCCAGTGATGGCCGATCTAAGTGTGAGCTGGGGCATGTGGCCCTTGTAAACATTTTTTAACCACCACTCATCTTTTTCAATCAAAGTCATGGTTCGAATCTGCTCAGGCGTGAGTTCGGGAATGGACATATCACCTCATTTTTGCGGGGTCGAGGGATCACTCAAATCACAACTTCGCACAAGAGTCAGGGAAATTTTCTTTGCTTTCCATGCTCGCTTTGAGGTGGGGGTTCGTGAGGACGTAGACGCGATAACAATCCTAATACGATAAAATAAGTCAAACCCCAAAGGGGTGGGTCGCCATGAATTTGAATGGCGGGCATTTGCGTCGCGGTTAAATCCTCTGTCCACTCATAAGTCGTTTGAAGCTTAGGGTCGAGCAAAGCATCAAGGCGAACCCAAAAAAAATCTGCGGCCTCTTGGGGGTTGAGTTGAATGATCACTTCGCGGTGGATGTAAAAGACCACTGGATGAATAAAAAATGGCAAAAGTTCCCCGCGCCGGCGAGCTTGAATGTCATCAATGGCTGCGATGTGTTCTGCTCTTTCTAAAGCAATTCCAACTTCCTCTTGGGTCTCCCGAATGGCTGTGGCCACATCATCGATATCTTCGGCTTCGCGTTTACCGCCGGGAAAGGCAATTTGCCCAGACCATCGATCTGTTGCTGATGTCGCGCGACGAATAAAGGCCACTTCCAAATCCACCAAACTGGCCCCGCGAAGAAGGATGGCGACGCACGCTTTCGTTTCAAAAGACCCCTTCAATGAGCACGCGGGCGAAGATGTTAGCAGCGCTTTCAATTGCTCTTTGACTCCAGAGGCGACTCCCGTCGCAAAATCAGTTCCCATCCCACGAACCTAACTCACCTGCCGTTGCTTGTCGTTTTGAAATTGAGTCAACCGAGATCAGCTCAAGAAAATAGGGGAGCTTCCGAAGGGGGAAACTTCGGAAGCCAATTTGCGGGAAAGGGAGGAACGAAGAAATGGATTTTTCATTCCAGCAGGGGTCTCTGCGAAGAAACCCGAACTGCTCTTGAAATCAAATTATCTCAGCGGCGTCGTCCGAGTTTGTGATCGCTGCGAAGAAATCTTCAACCCGCGCCGGAACATTGCAGCAAAACTCAGGGCGCTGGATTTGCGTCTGCAGCCTCCTGGGCCAAGGTCGCAGCAACCGTGCGCCGCAGCCTCACCCTGAGTTTACGGTCCTCGCCGAGATGGCTTGGAAACTGGAGGACTTGCTTGCATCTCCGGATTTGGAATCTGATTCGGGATGAGGTTCGCGGGGATTGATCCTCAGCAGTTTTTGGAAATTGCACAGGCTGCTCTCTATGTCGCGCAGCCTGATTCCCTTCCCGGGCGATTTTTTTGCTCAATCTCATCTACCTGAAGTCCACTCATCTGTTTGTCCCTATTGTGGAGCTGGTGAGATCTTTATCAAAAAGGCGGGTCGGTACACTCGCTCTTCGGATGGCGAAACCATCCAGCGCTTCTTCTGTCGGCGTTGCTCTCGTCATTTCTCCGAAGCCACCTCGGATCCTTGCTTTCGTCACAAGAAACGTCATCTCCACCGCGATAT
>CALCCV010000171.1 GCA_937900305.1 uncultured Pseudobdellovibrionaceae bacterium
ACCACCGAGGTACCCCATGAAAGAACCCAAGATACATCCCAAGGCATAAGTTAACAGCCAACTCCCCATCGCAAAAGAAAACGTGTAGCGCAATCCATACAACAACCGCGCAAACACGTCTCGACCGCGATCATCGGTGCCAAACCAATTGTACCGAGTTGGTGGTGAAGGATACGTTTCAACAGAGCTATTCGACTCATAAGGATCCCACTGCACCAGCGGCCAAACTTCCCAATCGCCGTCTTTCATTTCTAGCGCGCGGTAGTCCATCACAAAAATATCTTCGCGACCAAATTCCGTGGGATGATAGGTGAACAGAAGCGGCAGGTAAGTTCGACCTTTGTAATGCATCATCAAAGGTTTAGAGTTTGTCCACACCTCTGCGGTCAAACTTAGGAAAAATAAAAATCCCAACACCGCCAAAGAAACCATCGCCACGCGATCGCGACGAAACTTGCGATATCTTTTGCGAGTCAAATCATTGCGAATAAAAAGTCGCTCAAAAAGATCGGTCATTTGTAATCAATCCTTGGATCAATAAGCACATAGACGATGTCTGAAAAAAGTTTTCCAAAGAGCAAAACGAGAGAAGATAAAAACACCTGTGCCATCAGCACATTGAAGTCTCGCGCAAAGATGCTATTGTAACCAAGCTGACCTAAGCCATCGAGATCAAAAATATTTTCAATAATGAAAGAGCCGGCCAAGAAAACACCAAAAAAACCACTCAACCCAGTTGCCACCGGAATTAAGGCGTTTCGCAAAGCGTGTTTGAAATTCACCCTTCTTTCGGTCAGACCTTTGGCGCGAGCCGTGCGGATATAATCCGACTTAATGACGTCCAACATGGAATTTCGAGTCAACATTGTCAGCTGAGTGAAGGCGCCAAACACATAGCAAATGAGAGGCAAAATAAAGTGATGGGTTCGATCTAAGATTTTACCCATGGTCGTCATTGATTCATAGTCGTCCGACTTAAATCCTCCTATGGGAAACAGATCCAAACGACCCGCCAACAAAACAATCAGGGCGATGGCTAAGACGATGGGAGGAATCGAATAGGCCGTATAGAGGACCAGGCTCGAGGTCTTGTCGAAGGTGCCTCCCTCTTTGATGGCTTTCTGAATGCCAAGTGGAATGCTGATCATGTAAACCAAAATCAACGTAGCGATCCCGAACTGCAAAGACACCGGAAATTTTGAAACGATGACGTCCATCGCTGGCTCTTCGTAGGTGAAGCTATCCCCAAAATCGAGGCGCACAATGTTGCGCAGCCAAATAAAGTATCGCTCCATCACAGGCTTATCGAGGCCATACTGCTTCTTCAGCGCCTGAACAATTTCGTCATTCACGGCGCTCGTGCGATTGTTGCCGCCGAATCCACCCGTGCCTCCACCGTCTCCGCCACCGCCGCCGAAGCGGATTTGTTGAAGCCTCTGTTCAACTGGCCCCCCGGGAGCCATGTTGATCAGGAGAAACGTCAGCAGCGTAATACCAATAAAGGTTGGGACTAAAAGAAAAAGTCTGCGAACTATATAGACTATCATCTGTTGATTAGAGGTTATGAGTTCGACTCATCCGGTGCAGACGAGTCGAGGATCATTACTTCGTTTTGGCCCACCAGTAGTCCATGCCCACTTCATATTTGAAGGTGTCATTCGGTTTTTCAATTTTGTCGCTGTTTGCATAAAAAGCATAGCGATCGTTGAAGAGAAAAACATAGGGGGCGTCTGCGGCAATCTTTTCGTAAACGTTTTGCAACATCTTCACGCGCTTGGGTTTATCGATTTCGTTGCGGGCTTCCATGATCAGCTTATCAACCTCTTGGTTCTTATAAGCGATGAAATTTGATCCACCTGGAACGGCTCCATCAGAGTGCCATATCTGTTTAGGATCTGGATCAATGTCACCACCACCCCAGCCCATGGTGACAGCATCAAAGTTCCCCTCGTCGACCAATTTCAAGAACGAGTTCCACTCGAGATAGCGAATCTCCATGTCGATGCCCGCTTTTTTCAGATCTTCGCGGTACATCGTCCAATACTTTTCGTTGTCTTTGTTGGCGTGAATGAGGGTGAATCGGAAATCCGTTGATTTGCCACCAACTGTCTTGTCAAGAATGCCGTCTTTGTTGCTGTCTTTCCAGCCCGCTTTGGCCAGTAACTCCCCAGCCTTTTTGGGATCGTAAAGAATGGGTTTGACGTTAGTCGAAGCATATTCACTTTTTAAATAAAAAGGACCGGTGGCAAGGTCAGACATATTGAAACGAAATTTTTTATTCATTTCTTCGCGGTTCACCAGGTGCGAAAGAGCGATCCGAACATCCTTATCTTGAAACATTTCTCGGCGAAAGTTCCAGCCGATGAAGCCATAAGATTTTGGCGCCGAATTTTCAATTTTAAACTTTTTAACCGTTTTGCCCCACGGAGCTCCCTCGGTCTTTTTGACATAGGCTTCGATGCGCAACTCAACGAAATCCAATTCTCCTTTTTTTGCGCGCTCGAGATAGACGTTTTCGTCTTTGTAAAAGCGAAGCATCAGGTTGGCAAAATTGGAACTGCCCTTCCACTCGTCGGTGTTGTAGCCATACCATTTGTCATTTCGTTTTAAGGAGATGAACTGAGCCTTTTCCCACTTGTCCAAGACATATGGACCACAACCAATCAAAGTTTTGGTCATCTTTTTTGATTTTTCAGGATCGCCATAAATGTGCTTAGGAATGACCGTCAGACCCGCAATGCTATCGAAATTTTTAAAATAGGTGTCCTTGGCGGTCACTTTCACTGTCATAGGATCAACGATTTCTACTTTTTCGATGCCTTCATAAAAAGGCTGAAGATGTTCCGCTTTGTAAGCCGGCTCAAAGATCGCATCGAACGAAAACTTCACGTCTTCCGCCGTGACAGGTTTGCCATCGTGAAAAGTCACACCCTCGCGCAACCAAAACGTATAGGTCTTGTTGTCTTTCGAAATCTCCCATTTTTTAGCTACGCGAGGCATCCAGGCGTAGGTATTGGGATCACGCGCAAGAAGCGAATCCAAAACATAACCTTGAACACGCGAACCGTAGAGATCAGACGACATGATCGGATGCAAAGTGGGTGGTTCCCCGCCCAAGTTTCTGATGAACGTGCCACCAACCGGTGCCTTCGCATTGACATTGGCAATCGCCCCGAAAGAGCTCTGCGACCAGCTGCTCACCGTCAAGATCATAGCCAAGGTCATCGTCAAGCTTGTGAAAGTCAGATTCGTAACAAGACAGCTTGCCGAAATACAATCGCCGAAAAACTTTTGGATTCGCGATCCCATCATCTTTAATCTCCTCCATTAGAATGAAAACTCGGTCTGCCTTTCACAAGAACAGTTTTCGAGATCATTCAAACGTGTTTAAAATGGTGGATAATCTGGGATTTTTCAAGAAGTCAGGTCGCTAATGCGCAGCATTTTGCTGTCGCATGAACAAGCAGAGTTCTAAAAAACAGTCCACTTTCAAGAGCGAGGGATGATGAGCAAGCCTAGTTTTGATGCAACAACAACGGTGTCGAGTGAGTTTGGAATCTTCGGAATTCCACTAGATTTTGCAGACTGCGAATTGATTTTGCTGCCCGTTCCTTGGGAAGCGACCACGTCCTATGGACCGGGCGCGAGCGACGGTCCAGCAATCATTCGCAACGCCAGTGAACAGATTGATCTCTTCGACCTCGACTACGGCAAAGTCTTCGAGCGTGGAATTCACATGCTTCCGATTGATGAAAAAATTTTGGCTCTCAATCAAAGCGCCAAGAGCTGGCCCAAGAGGCCATCGAACTCATCACCAATCAAAGTGAAGACCAGATTCGAATTCAAAAATTGCGTGACCAAGTCAACCAAGCTAGCGCAACTGTGAATCAATGGGTTTATGATGAAGCTAAAAAAATCATAGCCGCCGGCAAACGGGTCGGATTGGTTGGCGGTGATCACTCCTCCCCGTTCGGTTTGATCAAGCTTTTGAGTGAAACAATGGCTGATGATTTTGGAATCTTGCACATTGATGCTCACGCTGATTTGCGTTTTCAGTATCAAGGATTTCATCATTCTCACGCCTCGATCATGCGCAACGTGATGAGTTTGCCAAAACCCCCCAAGCTTGTGCAAATCGCTATCCGTGATTTTTGCGAAGAGGAATATGAGTTCAGCCACACGAATGCTCGTGTCACCACTCATTATGACGGTGATATCAAATCAGGACTTTTTGAAGGACGCTCTTGGAAGTCGATGGTCGAAGAGTTTTTGAGTGATCTGCCCCAGAAAGTGTACATCAGCTTCGACATCGATGGGCTCAATCCACAATTTTGTCCACACACGGGAACACCTGTGCCCGGCGGCCTGACCACCGATCAAGTTTTTTACATCTTTCGACAAGTTGTAAAATCAGGTCGACAAATCATTGCATTTGATTTGAACGAAGTGTCCACCGGAGGATTAACTCCTGCAGAGACAGAGTGGGACGGCAACGTTGGTGCACGCGTTCTTTATAAACTGTCGTGTGCGCTTCTCAGCAGTCATCCAGCGAGTGGAGCCAATCCAACAAGTCCTGTGGGTCCTATCCGTCCGGCCAATGGCTCCTAGAATTTGTGAAAGAAAGTTGAAGGATCTCGTCCAATGAGATCCCGCCCTCAAATTCAAAATCTCACGAACTTCAACCACCGCGAGCGTAACGTTTGTTCACGCTTTCTCGAATCTCAGCTCCTTCAATGCTCAAGCGAGTCCACGGAATGGCTCGCAATCGCTCGGGCTCGATCTTTTCTTCGGTCTCTTCGCACAAACCGAAGCTTCCGTTTTCGATCCGACCGAGGGCGCTTTCAATTTCTAACAATTGATTGCGCAACCGATCGTGCATGTTCAAAAACTCGGCTTCGGCCAACACACGAACCGTTTGGTCCGCTTCGTCTCCGCCCTTGTCATCCGAATCCAAATGAGTTCTCGCTTCGCGCACGCGATTGAGAATCTCTGCTTTGGTTTGCAAAAGCTTCGCTTTGCACTCGGCCACTAATTCTCTTGTTACGTGTCCCAAGTTTCCCCTCCCTGTATGAGCCGGCCCTAATCCTTAAGTGCCAAAATGGAACTGAACCATTAAGAACCAAATCGAAATCGCATGCAATAAATTTCTTAAAATTACTTACAGTTAAACTTCAGAAGCTATGTAGAACAGTTGACCTTTTTTTGCTCACCTTTCGTACACCCATCTCCCTGAAACCTGCGCTCACAACTTAATTTCTTAAATTCTAGAGAAGCTGAAATGAACTTGCTGAGAAAACCTTTGCAACGCGTAATAATCCAGACTTTGATCGAAAACAAAATGAAATGGAGTCCATAAAATCAGCCCTTCATCCCGTTTTTTTTAGGACCAACGCCCAGCAAAAGTGCAAACTTCACGGGCCCCGTCACGCCACTCGCAATTCATTCTCCACTTGAACATTAGGGCCGGCAGAGGATAAGTTTCGAGAGTTCGCAATGCCGTTTTCATTCGTGTGGCTCCATAGCTCAATTGGATAGAGCACTACCCTTCTAAGGTAGGGGTTCCAAGTTCGATTCTTGGTGGAGTCACCAGTTTTTCCTCCAGACGTTCTGTAAGACCACCGAGGCGGCCAAATGGGCTTGCTGAAAATGACTCCCAACCCGGCCATGAATCAATGGGCTCAACAAAAAGCCGTGGAGGTTTTGAGTTGCCCTGTAAGTCCGAGTAGCCGAGATGAAACTAATTCGTTTTGAAAGCGCAAA
>CALCCV010000172.1 GCA_937900305.1 uncultured Pseudobdellovibrionaceae bacterium
AAAGAAGAGCTGTGCATTTCCAACAATCGCGTCTTTCATTTCTGCCGAAGTATTTTGATCGAGCTTCTCGACCAGGTTTTGCGCACGTTTTATGAACTCGGTGGGAGGGAAAGGTGTGAGCCCTTTGTCGATAAACCAGGCGCCAAGTGCATTTTGGTGCAGAATTTCTTCGGCATAAAATCGATACCATTCCTCCTGTTTTTCTGGAGCGACGAGGGAATACATACGAATGGCATATTGGGCCGCGATGGATTCGCCCCAATACATGGTGGAAAGCCAGTCGATGAACTCGAGGTTCATGAGAGCGCTTTGCTGTTCGCCGATGATTTGATGGAGTGAGGGATGTCCCCAAAACATAATTTCGGGGCAATAAAAAGTCTCAACAAGTTTTGTGTATTTAAACATGGCGCGGTCTTTAGCAGAGGGAGTTTGGAATGATGAGGGAAACGAGCGGTTGCAATGTTTTCGGCGGTAAATATCGGCAATGATCTGAAATTGTTAGCTGGAAAAGACCTGTGGGAGGGCTTTTGGGGCAATAGTGGATCGCGAGAATGTAAAGTTCTTAGACAGGTGTCTTCGCAAATTTGGTAGCCATCGAGTTTGCGTTCTATAAATGAGGTATAAGCCATTGAAATCACATCGCAAGGCCGGGTCCCTTTCTTGCTCTAAGGATAAGGTAACGGGAAGCGAAGAAGAGTTGAATTCGGGGACTGGAAGGTTTAAAACTTACTTCAAGGTGTGGGGGTGGGTTTTTCAAGGAGAGCCACCAATGAATGCCATTCGGGGAAATGTTCAAAAAAATCTAATCAGCACATTGTTATTTTCATTGTTGGGATCAATCTCCCAAGCACAAACCGTTTTTCACAGTTTGGATTTGGCAACGCGAAGGGAAGACACTGAAGCCTGTGCAGACTGCATAGCTTACGCGACGAGACCTCGATTACCTGATGGAATTCAGCAAGTGTTAGATTACGTGGACAGAGATGGCGAAAAGATTGGCAAAGAAACGATCATCAAGCCAGCCGAAATGAGTAAGGTCTTTGGATTGAATACGATCGGACTCGTGACGGCGGTGGAGGAGAATCAAAAGCGCTTTGTAAACGGAACAGTGAAATCTGAAAGAGAATTTTCGACCGTTCTTCATGGAATTTTAAAGTGCGACCGTGCTTATTATTCCCCCAATCGAAAGCCCATTGCGCAATATATTGATTTGGATCAATTGTCGGTGAAATTGAATGTACCAGGATCAGGATGGCAGAACTTCGTGCCCATTGGCATTAGTCCTGAAGATACGGCCAATATACTCTTTGAAAAGGGAGCCGATGGGGAATATGTTCGCGATGAAAAAGGCTGTCTAATACCTTCAAATATTAGTGAAGAGGTCACTCTGAATTTTGGATCAGATTTCGCTAAAGTTGTGAATAGCAAAGTTGGCGTAGTTGCGAGGGACGATGACGGAGATGGCGTGTATTCTGATGAAATAAACCCCAGAAGTTTGCCACATTCGAAAAATTTGGTGCCTGCCAAAAATATGATGCAAATCTTGAGAAGGAGCTATCGAGAAAGTAGCAAGGATATTTGGTGGACTGGCAATGATTTGGCGAACTCGCGGATGGCGATGGCTGGTATCTTGATTGATTCGAAGACTGGAGAGCCGGTAAGTTTACGTTTAGTTACGGGATGCGGCCCTCAAGGCTTTGCGGGAAATGAACATGTAGTTGTTCACAATTGTCCGAGTGAGGAACATTCCGTCCGGGGACTGCAGATAGTGTCAAGTGGCTCCCCAATTCTTAACCTAGACCACAGCAAACTAACTGTAGAAGCTCTTCACGTAGGGGCGACCGCCTATTCATCGAAAAAGGTAAAGTTCGGCGGAAATTTGCCTGATGACGCTGGTCAAGCACTCAATTATGGCATTAGATTTGGTGCTTTTGAGAGGCGCAAAGTATTAGCGGAAGTTTCACCTTAGCGTCTCTCAATGAGACACTTCGTGCGGATTTAGTCTCAAAATCGAGTTTTTTTCCGATAAATATATAGTGGAACTGTCGCGAATGACCGCAGGGTATTTTTGGATTTATTTCTCTTTCTCAGTCGTTGCCACTGATGCACATGCGGAAAAATTGGAATTCGAGAAAATTAAAGCCGCCGGCCAAGAAGTTCT
>CALCCV010000173.1 GCA_937900305.1 uncultured Pseudobdellovibrionaceae bacterium
ATGGACCTTGCCCGCCAGCCGAGCGATAGGTTTTTTTCCGTTTCCAGAATAGGCCA
The DNA here is from genome assembly GCA_937900305.1 of uncultured Pseudobdellovibrionaceae bacterium. GTDB lineage: Bacteria > Bdellovibrionota > Bdellovibrionia > Bdellovibrionales > Bdellovibrionaceae > CALCCV01. Next base: position 57 of record CALCCV010000173.1, read on the forward strand.
ACAAAATATGTTTGTTTGGTGACGTTAGTTTTCCCAATAACATTTGCGTGTAATAATTTAACGGAGGAACATATTTAGATGATTGATCGTAGATCAATTGTGGTAGATGAATGAATTCTTTTAATTGAGATTTAGTTCGAACTTGTTCGATTTTCATGTCGTCTCCTGATAGGCGGCTAACGCATTACTTCTTAGACGTGCTCGGAGCTTTGTGGCAAGAACAAAAGAAGCTATACTTACAAACATGATTATCCATCTTTTCCTACTTAGTTTTTTTTCGACGGTCCATGCGGCCGAACCGGCGGCTCAGCCTACTTACTTGATGTGTAAACTACGCAAGTCAGTGAGGACCGTGCGCCTCGACAAACTCAATAGTGGATTTGAAGTTCGCTATTCAAAAGAGGGTGTTGATACAATCGTTGCTAGCGGGAAGAATGTCGACCATGGCTTTAAGGTCATGCAAAACATCCACGTCAATCTTGAAAAATCAGGTTGGAAGTGTCGCGATATTTCGTCAGCACAAATTGTGAAAGAAACGGCTGAATGAAACCAAGTCTTCTGGTGGCTGCAGCGCAAATGACCTCAGTCGATAGTTGGGAAAAAAATCTTGAGAGTATCTCTCGTCTGGCAAAAGAGGCTTGTCGGGAGGAAGACACCGATATCGTTTTTTTTCCTGAGAATTCGCTCTATATGAGGCTTGACCCCAACGATGAGTTTCCAGGATTTAATCTTGAACATCAATCTTTTGCGGACTTGAAGTCTCTCGCAAATCAATTGGGATGCGCCATCGTTTTGGGATCTGTTTTAACTCGGGCTAAGCTAAAACCGTTTAATTCGACTGTTGTCATTGAGCCTGATCAATCGCCCCGCTTGCTTTACAACAAAATTCATTTATTTGATGTGCAAGTCGATGCTGATCATAAAATTCAAGAGTCAAAGAATTGCCAGCATGGATCAGAACCGGCGATTTGGGAGTACGAAGGTTGGAAATTTGGTTTGTCCATCTGTTATGACTTACGCTTCAGTGAGCTTTACTCCCAATATGCGCGTTCAAAAGTAGATGTGATTTGTGTACCCTCAGCCTTCACAGTTCCAACAGGGCGCGCGCACTGGGAGATCTTGTTACGAGCGCGCGCAATCGAATCGCAGGTCTACTTGGTTGCACCTGCGCAATGGGGTGGCCACGTCGGTAAGAGCGGTGTTCAGCGCGAAACTTATGGTCACTCATTGCTCATTGGGCCTTGGGGTGAAAAGCTCGGAGAACTTGGCGAGGGTGAAGGAGTGATTCGCTCCACACTTCTGCGCGAAAAAATCACGCGTGTGCGGCAACAAATTCCGATGGAACAGCATCGTCGGTTGACACTCTAATATTCTCAGCAACCAGGCGTTTTTTGATTTTTTTGGGAGGGGTGTAAAATTCCCAATCTTCTGCCAAGCAGACATCGGGACCAACGAGCAGGAAAAGCCCTAGTAGAGCGGAAAAAAAACGGACAGTCCATTGACTCATTTTGAGCCTCCAATACCATCGTCCTCATCTATTTTTCGGTTTTATTGTCGAACTTTTTAGTCTTCGTCGAAGTTTCTCAGTATGGGGCAATTGAAGTTGCCCCGACGATTCAAAATGGGTATTTTAACCAGGATTCAAAAACTCACTCAGGGAAAACACATGGATTCAATACAACGAGAAACAATGGATTGCGACGTCCTCATCGTGGGCGGTGGATGCGCAGGGATGGCAACGGCCATTCATCTTCAACAATTGGTGAACCAGCATAATCAAAACGTCGACGAGGGTAAAATTGTTGGCGATAAAATCGCAGACTTGATGATCGTTGTGTTAGAGAAGGCAAGTTACGTGGGAGCGCATTCTTTTTCTGGAGCCGTGATCGAGCCTAAAGCAATGATGGAGCTTTTCCCCGATTGTTTGCAGCGCGGATTTCCCCTCGAATCTGAAGTGAACGACGAAAAAGTTTATTTTTTAACAGAAGGAGCTGCCCTTCCATTTCCCGTCATCCCGCCACCATTGAAGAATCATGGTAACTGGGTGGTTTCGATGTCCAAGGTGAACAAATGGATGGGGGAGCAAGCCGAAGCTCTTGGCATTAATATTTTTCCTGGCTTTGCTGCTGTTGAAGCTTTGTACGAAAATGGTGCTGTCGTTGGAGTGCGAACCGGCGATAAGGGGCTTGATAAAGATGGTCAGCCAAAAGCAAATTTTGAACCTGGATTAATCATTCGCTCGAAAGTGACAGTGTTTGCGGAGGGGCCGCGAGGTTCTCTCTTTAAACAAGTCGCTCAAAAACTCGGTTTGAAAGATGGAAAGAACACCGAGGTCTTTGAAGAGGGCGTCAAAGAGATCATTCAACTTCCCCCGGGACGAATCAAACCGGGAACCATCATCCATACGATGGGATTTCCCTCACACAAATCCATGGGTGGCACTTTTATTTACGGGCTTCCCAACGATCAGCTTGTTGTTGGATATGTCGGCTACATGAATACAGTAGATCCATTGTTTGATCCACATAGAGATTTGCAACGTCTCAAAACACATCCGTTTATGCGTGAGCTTTTGGATGGCGGCCGAGTGTTGGCCTATGGAGGAAAAGTTCTTCCTGGTGGGGGCTGGTACTCCATACCGAAGCTCTATCATGATGGAATGTTGGTTGTTGGA
>CALCCV010000174.1 GCA_937900305.1 uncultured Pseudobdellovibrionaceae bacterium
GAATCAAATCGAAAATACACTCGAGAATCTGATACACTAAAATCAACCAGACACGGAAAATCTTACGCTACCCTTGTCAAAGTGATCCAGTAAAAAACTCTCAAGTGAATTCAGCAATTGAGTTATATCCTACGGCCCAAATAGAATTTGAGACGGATTGCTTCTCTCTTTGCAAAGGTCAAATAGACACTGGGTACGAGGGTATCATAATTCCGCCTGGCCCAGCAGAAAAATTTGAGAACGTAACGGAAGCGAGGGGGTCCAAAACCCACCCATTTATTCAAGTAAATTCGAAGTCAGTGTATTTGCGGCAAAATCAAATTCCGATTAGAACTGACGAGCTCAGCAAAATGACGTAGCTCCCATTCAGGATCGAAGTGCTTTATTTACGGACGTCTCGTGTGACCACGTTCATCTTCAATGTTATCGGCTGAAGTTCGAACCCATGATTTTGATTCCTCACAGTCTTGGTCAAATTTTGCGATGGTTTGGTAGATCTCTTCAGATGCTGTGCCTATTGATAATTCGTGAGCAAAATAGCTTACTTTTTGGTTCTCAGTTAAACAGGAAAGACTAAGCCATTGTTTTTTGGTGAAAACGATCACTTCTTCTTCCTTTTCGGCTGAAGCCTTAGAACTTCCAGCGAAGGTTTTAGCGGCACTCAACGACAACATAGCCATTATTAAAATAGTTGCTTTCATACAGGTCTCCTTGTTTAAATAACAGTCTTTTGTATGCAAAGCGTGCCAAGGTATTTTCTGGAACTATTTGTCAAAAAAACCGACGGTTTTTTTGCGCTGTAACGAGCTATTTTAACAATTCCAGGTGGTTCAGAGGCTGTTGGAAAAAACCGCAAAGTGACCCAAAAGGAAATCTTTTAAATTTGGCTTTGGAGTAGTTAAATAGGTTACTGAGCTGACAACGTTTTGTCAGACCTTGGGCCGAGGATTTCGCGAACTCAACAATCTGCGGCAAAACTAGGCTTCAGAGCTCAGAGCTTAGAGCTTAACTCAAAATCTCAAAATTATGCTTTCATCGACGGAAACAAACGCGTTGCCTTTGCGACCACTGTTATCTTCTTAAGAATGAATGGAGATTTTCACTGCTCAACTAGCTTAGTTAACTAGAGTTTCAACATATCCGCCGAAGCCAACTGTCTATATGAATCGCTCTTCGCCAAACTTTGAGCAGTTTCTCATTTTGATACAGTGATAGACCGAATCCATTTGGGAATGGCGGATGCTCAATCTTGAATAATACTTTTACAACGAATAACATTGAAGTCAGCGTCTTGTGACATTGCTTCTGAGATATTGAAATCCTGCTGTAGCTGATAAAACCTAACAAGGAGCCTTCGATTGAACACAACTGAAATTGAAAACAACGACCTGCGCGGTCGCGCGAAGATTTGGATCGCGATGACCATCGCCAATCTGACCATCACTAGTTACGCAACAAAGGCATCTGCCCAAGTGCAAGTCTCACCAGCCTCCCAAGGCCCTGCCTGGGGTAGCGGGGCCCGCAGCGTAACTCCTGCGATGTTAAGCTTAGGCAACACGTCCACTTTTGACGTTTGTCTGTACTTTCCAGCTGGCTCAATTCCTAAAACCTGGGCGACCTTATCAGCGCAAATTAAACACAAATTTGACAACCCTAAGTGCTCAAACTACGTGTTGTCTTTGGCCAGTATGCCGACATCTGGCCCGAACTCAAAAGCTAGCTGCAGTATTTTCAAAGCCATCGCCAACGGCGACTACGATGCCTACTATCGTGCGACCGCCCTCAAATTAAAGGCCGCTGGCGCTCCCAACAATCTCATTATTCGCTTTGGCTGGGAGCAAAATCACAAATCTTTTCCTTGGACAATGGTGACCTGCAAAACCTCAACCGATGCAGCGAATTACAGAGCGGGATACGCTCGCATGGTCAAAGTCTTTCGCGACAACTTTTCGGCCACATTAAAGGCCAATTGGAGTTTTACGAAAGACGCCGGCAAGCTAAAGCCCTCCTTCCAAGAGTATTATCCAGGCAATAGCGTGATCGATGTCATCGGCCTTGATTACTATGACAACTATTTGGATGCAAATACGCT
>CALCCV010000175.1 GCA_937900305.1 uncultured Pseudobdellovibrionaceae bacterium
AGATGCGCCTTCGGTCAATTTCTTGACTGGCTTGCCTTTGTACAATTCGGAACGGTCGATTAATACCAGTCCTCGGGTAGAAGGTGTCGTCGGTTTGTATTTTTTAAGTGCCATGTTACTTCTCCAACCCCTACGCGTTCGCTACATCAATTGTCTGACCTTCGGCAAGCGTTACGATCGCTTTCTTGGTATCAGAGCGCGTCCCGAACGTATTGCGGAAAAATTTCGACTTGCCGCGAATTTGAAATCGCCCCACTCAAACCCGTGACCATGAGAAATGTGCTATCCCAAATTTTTTCATCCTTTAAGTATTTCACCAATTCAAATGTATTTTCATCAAGCTCATCGTATTGGCTATCGAACGACAGCGAACGACTTTCACCAAACACAGTCTTTGTTCGGCGTTTAAGAAACAGCAAATCGGGAACATAAAAGACAACGAAAAAAGGTTTTTGATCAATTTCACTTTTCCACGTCTTGAACAACGACAACAACTTTGGCAACGGCCTCAGGGGCAAATCCCCCGCGATATCTAAAGAATCTTCAAACACCTCAAAGCCCTGATGCAATCCAGTTCGGCGAAGCAAAGGTGGGCCACCCGAAAAAAAAGCCGTGCGAAATCCATTATCAATGGCCACCTCCGCCAATGTTTTTTCTTCGGCCCTGAGATAATCACCCTCTGAACGAAAGCTACTTTGTGAAGATGTTTTTCCCGTGAACAAACTCGCTACGGCCGGCGAAGATTGCATGGAGTTTGTAAAAACGTGACTGAATCGGATGGCTTCTTTGCAGATCTCATCAAAGCCAGAGTATTCACGGTACTCTCGCTCGCCGCGACAAATTGAATGGCCGTGATCAAGACCTTCGATAGCAATGATCATGACTGACTTCGGAGTCTGCCGTGGACCACAAGCACTGAGAGCGACAATCACCCAGACAAGACCAATGGCTGTAAGAGCTAGTGTTGACCCATTCCGCATAACTTGAAATAATCATTGGAGATCTCACACTTGTCATCATCTTAGGTTAGATTAGGCGGAAAAATGATTGCATCAAAAATCTTTCTTGTGGCTCACTACATCGATCAAGTTGTTCTTTGGCTCCTTTTGGTTTTGAGCGTGGTCAGCTTGGCCATTATCATCGAAAGATTTGTTGTTCTGGGCCGTATTGCTGCAATGTCGAAAAAAATTCGCGAACGCGTGAAAATCGCTCTGCAAAGCCATTCGGTCGATGACTTCGAAGGCATCGCCAAAGAGGTGGACTCCTTTGAAGGTCGCGGTGCTGCGTATGCTCTGCGCCATCTAAAGGAAACAGGCTCAAAGGGCGTCGAAGAAGTTTTCAACACTTACGCCCTCAATCAAAAACCAGATCTCGAAAAATTCTTGGGCTTCTTAGGAACGATGGCTTCGAATGCGCCTTACATCGGCCTTTTTGGAACCGTTTTAGGAATCATGAAGGCCTTCAACGATCTTTCGGTGTCAACCGAAGCTGGCAGTCAAACTGTGATGGCCGGAATTTCTCTGGCCCTGGTTGCAACCGCAGCGGGACTTTTTGTCGCGATCCCCGCGGTCATGGCTTTCAACTTTTACAACAAACGAGTGAAAATGATCATGATTTCTCTCGAGAGTGTGAAGGAGCTTTGCTTGGCTTACGCCAAAAAGAAAGGCCTCTAAAATGGCACTTAAATATTACGACGACAGCGACGATCAAATCAGTGAAATCAATGTCATTCCACTTGTGGATATCATTTTGGTCGTGCTTATTATTTTCATGGTGACCGCGCCCATGATTATGAAGCCCAGTATCAATGTCAATTTGCCCAAAGCAGCCTCTGGAGACAAAACCACACCGAGCGAACTGACTATCACCATTTCGCCAAGCGGTGAATTTTACGTCAACGGCAGCGTCTCCAACGACGATGACTTGCGAAAGCGCGCCACAGAAGCCTATGGCAAGAACGTGGATGTGCAGGCCATCATCTCTGCCGACCGAGATGTGTCGCATGGGAGAGTCGTTGGGGTTATGGATATTGTGAAATCTGTCGGGGTTAAGAAATTCGCGATCACGATCGACCGCAAGACCAACCAGTAGAACTGCCATTTAAACACAATTGAATCCATGCGCACCTGGCCCTTCGCCCGGAGCATCAGGCGCACAGGTCACCGAGAAGCAAACAAGTCCGCCAGTTCACCCGTACGATCGTCTAAATTTTAGCTATGGGCCTAAAGTTTTTCGAATTCCAGCCCTGGATCGTGGCTTTTCGGTCTTTAGAAACCGCGTCCTTCTATGATACAATCTGAAGATGGGTGTCCAAGTTTGAGACACTGGAGGCAGATTTAATGAAGATTACGCACAATAAAGTCGGTCAGAATCTAAATCTCGTAGACACGGGCAAAGCGGACCAAGCCATGAAAACGAAGGGTCCCTCTTCGAGTACAGGGGCTTCAGCTTTAAAAGAATTGCAGGCTGAAACCGGCAATATATCCTCGAGTGTGGATGTCTCTCCGCGCGCAATGGAAGCGAAGAAAATGAAAGACATCGCTATGGCGACGCCCGACGTAGATGAAGCCAAGGTCGCCAAATTTCGCCAAATGATCGATGCCGGTACCTACAGAGTTGATGCCAAAGCGGTGGCAGACCGAATGGTCGATGAGCAACTGAAGTTCGGCGAAGAGTGAAATTTGTCCAGATAATTTAGAGCTTAGAGAGTCGCGAAAGAGTCGCGAGTTTAGAGAGAGGTTGAAGTCATGGAAGACGCCAACAAAAAAAGAGCCTATCAAAAACTGCACGATAACTTAGAAGACATGGTGAAAATCTATCGCCAGCTCTTAGAGATCGTTCGCAAAGAAAAAGACATTTTAATTGAAGCCAAAGCCGAATCGGTCGAAGAAACTTCGTATGCGAAGGACACCCTGCTCACCAAAGCGCGCGCCATGGATGCCTTGCGGGTGCGTTATGCCGAAGAAATGGCCGGAATGGTTTCTGGGGATACCGAAAATCCCCGCCTCTTGGAGATCGCACAAAAACTCGGTGGCAATGAAGGTGAAAAACTTCGGAGCATTCATTCGACTTTGGAACTGTTGATCAAAAGGATCACGGATTTCAATACAGAAAATGAAACCCTCGCCAAAAATGCCATCAAAGCTCTCAACGGCCAGATGACGGAGATAAAAGAAACAATCACCGGCAAGACGAGCTATGAAAAAAAAGGTCAGGTCAAATTGGGTCCATCCAAAGCTGGCAATTTTGTCAGCCGGGAAGCCTGACGAACAACCACAGAAACTTTGAAAATATAAGCACTTTTTAGATTGGTAATGTTTGAGTTTGTAATTTGAGTTTGTAATAAAACGAGGGATCCAGATCCCTCATGTAGGAGTGACAGGATGTCGCGCATTTCAGCCTTGTTGGATGTGGGCCGGCGATCGCTGGAAAACAGCCAGACGGCGTTGCAAACAGTTGCGCACAATATCGCGAATAAATCGACAGACGGATTTTCTCGTCAGCGAGTGGAGCTCATGTCGAACCCACCCATCTCTGAAGGCAACATCCAGATTGGGATGGGAGCGCGCCCGGGCGTCGTTTCACGAATCAACAATCCATGGCTCGAAAAACAAATTCAACGAGAAGGTGCCAATCTTGGTTTTCAGGATGCCAGGACCAATGCGCTCAGCCGGGTCGAACAAGTCTACAACGAGCAAAACAACAAAGGTTTGAATCAATACCTGACAGATTTTTTTAATTCTTATCGCGAACTATCAAACAGTCCTGAAAGTCTGGCGACGCGAACTATGGTGAAAGAAAGTGCCGGAGCCCTGACGAAAGATTTTAAGCGGGTTGTGAGTCAGCTACACGATGTGCAAGAAGATGTCGATGGCCAGTTAATTACGATGACTGAAGAAGTGAATCAGATGGCCAAAGAAGTGGCCTCATTGAACGAAAAAATTCAGCTCGTCGAAATCTCGGGCGCACCGGCAAATGACGAACGTGATCGTCGCGACCTTTTGCTGAAAAAAATGGGCGAAAAGATCGACATCACCTGGGCGGAAGGCACTGACGGACAAGTTTCAGTCACCGCCGCCCGCACGGGCATTCTCGTCTCGGGCAGCAGCCATGGTGAACTTCAAGCCGCTTACACCGGAGATCGCGATCGCGTCGAAATTTTCTTTAGAGCCAATCCAACCTCAACCCCCGGAAATATCACCAAGCAAATTACCGGAGGCCGCATGGGTGGGGCACTCGAAGTGCGCGACCGAGTTGTCGAGGACCTAATCGGTAAAGTGGATGAATTGGCCTACAACGTGGCAACCGAAGTGAACAAGGCCCACATCGAAGGTTTTGATCGCAATGGCCGCAAAGGTGTATTGATGTTTGAAATCGGTGATTCTCAAAAAAATTACGCTGAAAACATCGAGTTGAACCAGACCATTCTCACCGACGTCTCGCGAATTGTGGCCGGTGCAAGTGCCAATGCTCCTGGTGACAACATGGTCGCTAACGTGATTTCGAGTCTGCAATTTAAGCCTTCTATGCGCGACGGAACCACAACTTTTGACGATTTTTACAACTCCGAAGTGGGCCGAGTCGGTACTTTCGCCCAACGGGCCGTCAAATCTTTTGAGGCTCAAAAAAATATCATCGAACAGCTGGGCAATATTCGCGAAAGCATCAGCGGTGTTAGTCTGGATGAAGAGGCGACAAAGATGATTGAATTTCAAAAGGCGTATGACGCTTCAGCAAGAATCATTAGGGTCGCTGACGAGATGTTCGATACGGTTTTAAGTCTAAAGAGACTTTGAGGATTGATGCATGAGAGTCGCTGATAAAATGTCATTTGGACAAGTCGATCGAAATTTGCACAAAAATCGATCCGAAATGCTCGATTTGCAAAACCAGGCGGCCACCCAAAAACGCATCAACAAACCTTCTGATGATCCCACCGCGGCCGCCCGAGTTTTAGTCTCAAGGACGGAAGATCGCGGCACCACTCAATTCATCAAAAATTTGAACAATGCCAAATCGTTTTTAGATTTTACAGATCAATCTCTCGGCGAACTGAGTGAAGTTTTAGTTCGCGCCAAGGAGTTGGCCATCGGTCAAGCGAGCGACGCAGGCGCCTCCCAGCAAACTCGCCAAGTGACGGCCACCGAAATTGACCAGCTCTATGGCCAGACGTTACAAATCGCCAATCGCAAATTGGCGGATCGGTACATTTTTGGAGGGTTCAAAACTCAAACGCCACCGTTCAACAGCGAGGGTCAGTACGACGGTGACGACGGTGATATGAAGATCCACGTGCACAAAGACGCCTTCATCGCGATGAATGTTCCAGGCAATCGAATATTTTTGGGCCGCGGCCTTGGAGTCGATGGAATTGCCCGAGCTTCCATCGACACTCCCACCGACATTCGGCAGCTGAATCAATGGCGCGACGAACACGCTCTCAAAAAACAAGAAGCTGAAGAGGCCGAACAAAGCGCCGTTTTCACACGCGGTCCCGCCAGCGTTTTGCATCCCAACAAATTGGGCGACCACGATCCCGTCACTAAAGAGTACGGAATCAATGTTTTTCAGGTTTTAAAAGATCTAGGGACGGCCTTAAAAACAGACGACAAAGAAAGCATTCAAGAATCTTTGAATGAAATCGACCAGGCCTTTCAACAGGTGGTTTTGTCGCGGTCAGATGTTGGCTCTCGCTCGATGCAAGTCAACTCCACATTAGACACTTTGACCAAGGCGTCGGTGGATCACAAGGTTTCAGCATCTCAGCTGGAAGACGCCGATGTTTTTCAGGTGGTCAGCGACATCAACAAGACAGATGCAGCTCTGCGAGCCTCTCTAGAAACGTCAGGCCGAGTCACACAAAAGAGTCTGATCGATTTCTTGCGCTAATGCGCCAATCTTCCTCACTTGCCCTCAAAATGAGCGGTGTCTAAACTAGGGCATTCCTTGACTTTTTACCGACAAAAGTTTATTCCCCAGACCCTTGTGCTCTCTGCTTTGGTCCGGAGTGTTTGGAAAGTGTTGGAAGGAAGTGTTTTTCCTTCAGCTTAGCTCCCTGAATGTCGATAGAACATTGGGACCGACAATAGAGCATTGGAAGCGCTAGAATCAAGGAGAGAGCATTATGCTTGTTCTAACAAGGAAGTTGGGTGAAAGCATCGCCATTGACGATCACATCAAGATTCGCGTGGTGCAGATCAAGGGCAAGCAAGTTCGCTTGGGGATTGAAGCTCCGAAGGATACAAAAATCCATCGAGAAGAGGTTTATCTCGCCATTCAAGATCAAAACAAACAATCCGTCGGCGTCAGTTCTGAAAAAACGCGCAACGTTTCTAAGCTGCTGAAGGACTCGAGCGAAGCTGGGACTGGACCATCGGCGACTCCCCCGGCTTCTGCGGCTGGAAAAGATCCTGGACGCTCTTGAGTCACAGAATCGTCTTAGAAAGCAGAGCAGAAAATTAAGTTTCCTACAGATTTGAATTGAATCCCTCTGGATTTAAGGCCAGATTTAATCTATTGAGGGGTCGCAATTAGCCATTGTGGAATGGCAAACCGTCTGCAATATAGAGCTCGATAAAGAACACTCTTCGCAAAGCACTCTCAAGAAAACCGTGAAGAGCGCTCTGTAAAAAGAGAACACTGGTGGTTTCGGAAGAAGCCAAGGGGGCCAATGTGATCGTGTCTACATCTCGGTTTGGAAAAGTAGAAATATCGCCGGAAGATTTGATTTCCTTTCCAGAAGGACTTCTGGGATTCAATGACTTAAGGAAGTTTGTCATTCTCGATGATCCCACGGACGATATTTTTGCCTGGTTGCAGAGCTGCGAAGAACCTAAAATTGCTTTTCCCATTCTCGAACCCGAAATTTTTATTGAATCCTACAAAGGTCCACTGACGAAGACGGACCTCGATGCTCTGGGATTGAAAGATACGAATGCCCAAGGCCTTCGGTACTTCACCATTGTCACGATTCCAGATGATCCGACCTTGATGACGGCCAATATGAAAGCCCCCATCGTTATCAATTTGCAATCCAAGAGCGCCCGGCAGTGTGTGTTGCAAGACAACTCTTTGGCGATCAAAGAGCCCATTTTTGCAAAACTTCAACAGCGCGTGGTGCAAAGTCCCTCTAAGTCGATTAAAGAGCAGAGCCAGGCGATGGATGTGGCCATTCGGATTCGTCCAGCCCAAGAAATCTAACATTTCCTTGGCGTATTCCTGACACTCAGAATGAGAATTTTTTCGTACCATAGAGCAAGAGGTGTCTATGTCGCGAATTGCTCGGCAACTCAGTCAAGAATTGCGTTTTCGCTGGCCGCTTCGTCGTCGTTTCATTCCCCAAATGAATCTGCACCATCAAGTGGGCCCATTTCTGATTCGGACCGCCCAGACCACTGAAGATCTCCAAGCCATCTTCCGATTGCGGGCCTTGAGCGCAGCTCAGCCTCTCTTGAGCGCAGCTCAGCCCGTCTTGCGCGCAGCCCAGCCCCTCGCCGCACGAACTCGGTTGGATGAAGAAGATTGGCAATCAGATCACATCCTGATTTTTCACACTAGCCAGCGCAAGCTGGTCGGAACCGTTCGCGTGCGCTCGAGTTTTTTTGGCCATGCCCCGATTCTGTCACGAGAGTTTCACCTCCACAGTTTTTTAACTTTGCCAGGTGAAAAAATTGAAGTGGCCCGCTTGCGATTTCATCCGGAATATCAAAGACCAATGATCGCGAATCTGATGTGGCGTGCTCTCGCAGATGTGATGAGTCTCACTAAAGCTCAGTACATCTATGGCAGCGTCAGCCTGATGTTACCGAATCCGCGCAAAGCGGCTCTTTTGTATCACTATTTCAACGAAAGAGGTTGGTTTCGTCAGCGCATGTTCTGCCCGCCGCAAAAGGCGTTCTCGATGAGCAACCTCGATTTGTGGATTTTTTCGATCAAAAGTCCCCTGACCGAAGCCGAAAGCAACGAAGCAAAAAGCCTATTGTCCCCGCTCTTAGAAAGCTATTTGCGCGCCGGCGCTTTTTTAGGTGGCGAACCTGCATGGGACAGCACCGCCCAGTGCGTGGATTTCTTGACCATTCTACATCGAGACGATTTAAATAGAGCTCTGTGGAAAAAATTCGATCTCAACTTCGAGCCGCCTATCGCTTAATTATCTTTGTCACCTACATGAGTTGCTTTTTGGCTCAAGCCTATGCCATTCATTTTACGACGAAAGATCCTGACGAGCGACGCCGAAAATTTTCAACAAACGTAACGAAATGGGCTCGCCTCGGCATTCCCCATTTTGACATTTCGGTGAACGTCATTAACAAGCCCTCCGATGACGAAGTTTTTTTGTACGTCGGCAATCACATGGGCTTTCTTGATATTCTTGTGATCGCGACCATCATGCCGCTGTCATTTGTAACGTCGCAAGAGATGCGAAATACGCCCATAATCGGCCTGATTGTCGAAATGGCTGGTTGCCTTTTTGTCGATCGGCGCAATCGCTTAAAAATTCAAAATGAGATGGCTGAAATGGCTCAAACGATGAAGCGCGGATTTCGAGTTGTGCTGTATCCCGAAGCGACGTCACACAATGGCGAAGAGGTTTTGCCCTTTAAGCGAACGCTCATCATGTCAGCGGCCCAGGCCGAAGTTCCCATTCGCGCGGTTGTGTTCAATTTTGTTGAGGTGGATGGGCAAGAGTTTTCGCTGAAAAATCGTGACCGCGTCTGTTGGTACGGTGATATGACTTTTCTTTCTTCGCTGTGGGGTTCCTTCACCTGCTCAACAATCAAAACTCAAGTT
>CALCCV010000176.1 GCA_937900305.1 uncultured Pseudobdellovibrionaceae bacterium
GATTCTTAGAGAAAGTAAAGCCGCTCGTCTGTCCCACCGGCATTGTCAAATCCGACATGAACCTGTTTTATCCAAGCGATGTGAAGAGAATTTTTCCGGAAGCGACTCATGTTTTATTCAAAGGTCGCAAGAGCCGCTCGGCGGGCCTCGGGGAGTTGAAAAAGGGAGGCTTTGATCAGATCTTTGCCATAAATCACACGTTCGCGATGTGTCGAGCGAACATGAGTCGGCTGTTTCGCAGATCGTGGAATTTGTCAAAAAAGCCAGAGCGGCTAGAAGCTCACGCAATGATTTACGTCGCCTACCACAATTTATTTCTTCTCAATCATCCTGCGAAATCGGCAAGTTGATTATCTATCAAGTCTTTCAGGGTTAATAAGCTCAAAAATAATCCAAAAGGGCTATAAAACCCAAAAGTAGCTTCCAGCACCAATTGAAAAGAGACTTTTTTGAATACAAATACATCAAAAAAAAGAAGACGCAAACAAGTCCGCCAGTTTTTTTAGTTTTGCGCCTTCTTTTTTTGAAGGTCCCGCCATGAGCGGCCCTCCCGAGCTTTCGGATTGAGTTGGTAGGCTCGCACAGCGCGCTCGTGCGCGGTGTAGTCAACTGAAAATGTGTGAGTTCCGTTATTTTGGCTAACGAAATAAAGATATTCCGAGTTGGCGGGCTGCAGAGTGGCTTCTAAGGCACTTTTGCCTGGGTTGGCGATAGGCCCGGGAGGAAGTCCAGAAATCTGATACGTATTGTAAGGTTGCTTTTGGGTGAGATGGACACGTTTGATGTTGTTCACGAGTTTGCCCTCGATCAATGCAAGGCCGTAGAGAATTGTGGGATCCGTTTGGAGCTTCATTCGCAGCTTGAGGCGGTTGTGAAAAACGGAAGAGATCAAAAAGCGCTCTTCGTCTGCGCCGGTTTCTTTTTCGATGATGCTGGCCAGGGTGACGATTTGGTGAATGTTCATTCTCTCATTCACCTCGGTTTTGGGAAGTTGTTGCCAGGTTTCGCGAAAGCGTTTGACCATCTGCTGGATCAAAGTTTTTTCATCCATATATTTGGTCATGAGATAGGTCTCTGGAAATAGATATCCCTCCAGGCTGGGGGTCGAGAACCCGATGGTTTCAGAGGCAAACTGAGGGTCTCGCACATACTTTAAAAATACTTTGCTTTGACCAAAATGGTTTTTCTCGAGCAGGTCTGCAATTTCGAAAATATTTAACCCTTCAGACACGGTCAGCGAGCGCGCAAAGCTCTTTCCAGAGGTGATCGTTCTTAGAATTTCCGAGGGAGTCATGGTGGGCAGGATTTGATATTCTCCGACTTTGATGCGATTGCGGGCTCCTTGAAAATAGGCGTAGAGTTCAAAAAGATTTTTGTTGGAAATAGCGGAATTCTTTTCAAGCTCGGAGGAAACCTTAGCGAAGGTGGCTCCAGATTGAACTTCAAAAAGGAGGGGTTCGTTCAACGTCGTCGTTTTGGTGAGAAATTCGGCGAAGATGAGATAAAAAATTCCGCCGGCCGCTAGTGCGACCACAGTCACCGCCAGGGTTGCCATTTTAACAGCTTTCATATCGCCTCACGGATCAGAGCATAGATGCTCAGGTAGAGTTTATTTCACCAAAGTTTTGGTGAGGAAGGAATCAACCTAACGGCCAGGTTTTGACTCCTAAACCGTCACGATTTGGATCTCAAAAATTCTGGTCCTTTTGGAAAAAAACCGGGACTCAGAATTTCTGAGATCCTCGAATGTCTGAATTCAGGATCTTACAAAATTAGAGATGAACTCCGGGCAGCATTTTTGTTTTATCAAAGGGTGTTTCGTCTTCGAGTGATGCCACAGGAACCGAACAATACTGAAGCGCGAAATCTGCGCTCGGTCGATCATTGCCAGATTTGCCCATTCCACCAAAGGGCAGTTTTGAACTCGCACCGTTGGTCGCGCGATTGAAGTTGAGCAAACCCACGCGCGCATCGGCCAAAGCTTTGTGGTAAAGAGACTGATCTTTTGAAAAAAGAGACAAAGACAGACCAAATCCTGTCGAATTGACGATCTTCAAAGTCTGATCAAAGTCTTTCACTTTATAAATAGCGACATTAGGACCAAAAATTTCGCTCTTTTGATAAACTGAATTTGCGTCCCATTTCTTCACCATGTGAATCGAAGGGGTGACGTAGTAGCCCTTCCACTTGAGATCCAAAGATTTGCCACGCATCAAGCACTCGTTGTCTTCTCGGTTCGCCATTTCCTGAAAGCGAATGTATTTTTCAACGGCGCCTTGGTTGATCAGGGGTCCCATGAAGGTATTTTCGCTCCAGTGACCAATCGAAAGTTTTTTAGCCGCCTGGTAAAATTTTTCAATAAAATCTTCGGCAATATCTTCGTGCACGAAAAGTCGACTGGAGCAAGAGCAGCGCTGGCCCGATGTCATGAAAGATCCCAAAATGCTTTCGTACAAAGCCTTTTCCGGATCAGCGTCTTTCCACACAATCGTCGAATTTTTGCCACCCATTTCAAGTGCGAGCAATTTCCAATAGTGAGTCAGTGTTTCTTGTTTGATTCTCAAACCGACTTCGTAGGAGCCGGTGAAAAGAATTCCGTCGATCAGTTCGTTGGTGACAAGTCTCCGGCCCGCTTCGCCATCACCTTGAACCATGTTAAAAACGCCGGCGGGTAAATCTGCTTTCTCAAAAAGCTGGGCCATGAATTGACCGACGGCAGGAGTTTGTTCAGAGGGTTTAAAGACCACGGTATTGCCCATGTAAAGTGCGGGGATGATGTGACCGTTCGGGAGGTGCGCCGGAAAGTTGAAGGGACCAACGACGGCCATGACTCCGCGTGGCTTGTAGCGAATGAATCCGTTCACATTCGGCAGTGCATTTGCGATTTTTTCGGTAGCGACCAGGCGAGACGAGTGATTGATCGTGACATCAATTTTATGACCAAGCGCCTTGGCCTCAGTCAGGGCTTCCCACATGGGCTTGCCAGAGTCTCGAGCAATGATGACCGCCATTTCTTCGGCGTGTTTGTCGAAAACATCTTTCAGTCTTAAGAGGTGTGCATTTCGTTGTTCCTGAGTCAAATGCGACCATGCCGGGAAGGCATCGCGAGCCGCTTGGCAGGCGTGGTCAATCTGATCGCGGTGAAACCGCGCATGTAAAATCAAATCACTCAAATCAGAAGGGCTGTAGTTTTTAATTTCGCCGTCGGCATTGTCAACCATCGTGAAGCGGCCGCGAATGAAATCACCTAGGTAGCGCAAAGGTTGTTGTGGGGTCATTCATCACCTCTTTAGCTGGAGTAATCAAATGGACTTAAAAAGACCTGGTCGTTGCTGTTCAAATCGAGAGCCTTGCGGGTTCGTTCGGGCAGAACTAGGCCATCTTCCTTCTCATCATAGTGAACGAGTGCACAACGAAAGTCATCACCCATGGTCGCGAGCAAACCGCGGCGGGCAAATTGACCTTGATTGTGAGAGCTCACTGATTTTTTCAGTCCTTGCTTGATTGGCAAAACCTCGCTGGTCTGAACAGAATAGTGGGGTCCCCCGTCGAAGGGATCCACTTCTTCGGTGTAGACGAAGCCAATGTTCTCGAGAAGATGTTTCGCTGGTTGGGTTTCGGTGCCCACTCGACCCAAAACCAGGCGAGCCTTGGCATCGAGCAAACAAAGATAGATATCCTCTTGCGGAAATAGGCTCGTGATGAATTCTTTGTGAGTCTGGCTCAACAGATCAGCCTCTTGATAAGGTAAACCTGTAAATCTTCGTCCCAAGGCCTCCCAAAATTCGCTGCGGCCCTCGTCGGTGAGGGGCGGTGTGAGTTCACACAAAATGCGATCTTCGAAATCTTCACGGTGAGTGGCGATGTAGAGAAATCGAGAAAGAGAAATCTGCTTGCCCAGTTTTTCGGGCCGGCGCCGATAATTTCGGTCGATCAGTAGACCGCCGATTTCGGTAGGGCCATCGGTGTCGATTTGATATCGCAAAACCTGATGTATAAATCCAATACCTAAGTCCTGACTGAAATGTTCACGCTTAAGGACTTTAAAAAAACTGTGGGGAATATCTTCGCTTCCGTGTTTCGCCATGATGAGCGAACTTCCCATCACCAAACGCTCTTCAACATCTTCCAAAACAAAAAGGTATTCTGCTTTGCCTTTGGGGAGCTGGCTCGCGAAGGAACTCAAGCTACGTTCAATTTTTTCCTGCAAGACCCGACGATCTCCGGGCAAATTCAAAAGCGAAAACTGCTTCGCTAATTCGAGCAATTGGGGCAGATCACTGGTGGTCACTGGCCGGACGATGAAGTTCATAAACACACTCTTTGTATGATCTTTTTGTAGAAATCTTGAGCCAGCTCAAGAGAGCGGAGTTCGACACTTTCGTTCGGCGTGTGGGCGTTGTCTTCGCTCTGGCCCGGTCCAAAACACACGCAGTCGACTCCCATGCGCGAAAAAATGCTGGCTTCTGTGGTTGATGACTGAGTCGATGGGTTGGCGTTTAAGCCCATGCGATTCAGTTCGTCTCCGCACGCCTTGAGAAAAATAGAGTTGGCAGACGTGCGATAGGGTTTCTTGTAATCCAAGACCCGAAATTCTGATTCGTGGCGTGCACAGACAGATTTTAACCTCTGAATCCAATCCTCATAGATCGAAGTGGTCACCACAGGCGGAAATCTGGCGTTGCCCTTCAGAATGATGCAATCGTCTAAGGTATTGATCAGCCCAATGTTGAGAGTGGGGTGGGCCGGGCTGAATTCGGGATCGTTGTATTGGTGAAAGTCTTTGTCGAGTGCGTTGATTTCTTTGTATATGGCGACCAACCGCTCGAGGATCAAATTTTTAGCTTGCAATCCGTAGTCGAGTTCAAGCAACGCGTGCGATGGGACACTGTTGAAATTAGTTCCACCCTCGATGGACATGATCGCGACGTTGTTCGGCAGTTGCAGCATGAAGTCCAACATTTTATTGATGGCGCTCTCACCTTGCTCGGGATGCGAAGAGTGCGCGGCCTTGCCCACGAAAAATTTGCTTTGGGTCGACGTGCTCTCTTGCAAATCATGATCTTGTCGATAGCTGATTTCGGCTTGGGAAAACGGAACTCGAATTTCAACATGGGCGATGCCTTTGCCGGCTGCAATCAGTTGAAGATTTGTCGGCTCCCCGATCAACGCATATTTAGCCGAAATTTTGTTCTGGCGAATCAGCTTCAAAGCCCCACCCATACCGGACTCCTCACTGTGAGTGCCAACCACAACCGGAGGAAGTTTCCACCGCGAGACATTTGAAAAATCGGCCATCGCAAACAATTTGCAAAGGATATCGATTTTGGTATCTGCGGCACCGAGGCCATAAAGTCGTCCGTCAATGATCGTAGCATCGAAGGGATTCGCCTGCGTTTTTTGCCACTGCTGATAAGGTCCAGGTTCGGGTGTGTCGAGATGAGTTTCTAAAAGCAATTCGGAATCTGGCCGTCCCTCTACGGGCCGCGCGATAAAATTCCACTGCTCCAACCCCCGATACAGATCGTGTTGAAGATCCACAACCAAACCAAAATCTTTTGCCACCGAAGCCAGATAGTGAACCGACTCTTTAGTGCTCGAGCTGGGCGTTGTATCCAGGGCAATCAGTTTTCGACAAGCTTCAACAAAATCTAAGTTGTTCAGAGCCAATTAGACTCCCTCGATCAAACACTCTTCGATCACTTTAAGAGCCATGTCTATTTCCGAGTCTTGTATGATGGCCGGGACCAGAAACCGCACGCGAACGGGATCTTTCCCGCAAGCAAAAGCCATGACGCCTTTGTTGAACATATTTTTTAACAGCGCATCGACTTGCTCTTTTTTTCCGTCGAATGGAGTGAAGGCCACCATCAAGCCCATGCCACCGGCATCTTGGGCTTTGCCCTTGGCTGCAGATTCATTCAGTCGGTTCAGACCACTGATGAAGCGACGATGAATTTGATTCACGCGCCCTTGGGGGCCGTAGTGCCCTTGAGACATTTCTTGAATGATGGCAAGGCCGGCGCGCATGGACACTGTCGATCCCGAAAAAGTTCCAGCAATCAGCCCAGGCTTTGGATTGTAATCTTCGGTGTAAAGCGTAGCGCCAAGTTGCACGGTTTTGGCGATCGTGCAGATATCAATGTACTGGCCGAGATCCAAGGTTTCAAATGCGAATAGCTCCCCTGTGCGCATGAAAGTTTGCACTTCGTCGGCCCAAACGGCAATGCCGTGCTTTTTGCACTCTTCCAAAAGCGGAACAAAAAATTCGCGCGGGGCTGCTTGATATCCACCTTCACCGAGCATCGGTTCGAAAGCAAACGCCGAAATATTTTTAGGATGTTGGGCGATGTGTTCCTTGAAAAGGCGCAAAGCCTTCTCAGAACTTTGCGGGTCGTTTTTTTCATAAAACGGAATGCGCAAAACTTCGTTATATTCGGGAAGTCCTTGTCGATACGCCGGGTTGTCTGTCAATTCGGCCATCATCGTCGAACGTCCCGCGAATGCATTTTTAAAAGAGATTATCATGCGAGCCGGCGAAAGTTTTTGTCGGCTCATCTTTAGCGCATTTTCATTCGCCATCGTTCCACAAGTCGCAAACCAACAGTGTTTCAGGCGACTTTGGCGACCGGCAAGTTGGACCAGGCGTTTTGAAAGCTCGATGTACTCTGTATTTGGTTGCAGATTTCCCTGCATGACAATGTCTGAAAGTGAGCCCTGCAGGCAGGCTTCGATGACTCGCGGATGGCTGTGACCTAAGATGTGAATTCCGATGCCATTGATCAAATCCAATTTCACACTGCCGTCGACCAGTTCGACAAATGGTCCGCGCCCGACTCCCGTGCCCACGTAATTGTAGTGCAAGGGTCGGCCACGAAATTGAGCTGCATCTTGAAACCACTGGGCCGCGAGATGAGCTTTGCTGGGATCAGGGGGGCGTATATTCACGAGAGCCTGGCCCTGCTTTTGGACTTCCGCCACGAGACTTGCGACGTGCGATTGAATTTGTGGCGACGAAACGGCTTCACCACTCTCTGGATCTTTGCGAGACTGCGCTAACATCATGAAAACCACCTCGATTGGGAATGAACTTCATTCTAGCGCGCGGGGATTGGACCCGACAAGGTTCGATTCGGAGGGGCAAGACCTGGAGAAGCTCTTCGCAAAAACTCTCCTTTGAGTGCCCGAGATTCTTGCGCTAGACTTTTCGAAGATCATTTTTTCTGAGTCAAAAAACCGGACAAAGGAACGTTTTGAAATGAAAGAGCGCAACTCTTCGTGTGTCGAAAAGATTCAGCCCGTTCGTTGGCAAAATCAAGAGCGCCGCCGGCGTCTGCGTTCGACGGCGGCAGCGGTGTTAGCAGTGTTTTTGTGGAGTTCTTTGGTCAACGCCCAAACACCGAGTGCGCAGGTCCAAACGGAATCTCGACCTTCGCCGTCAATGTCGCTGGCCGCACCCGCGGAGACAGAGTCCACCTCGGCGCCTGACTCGGCAAGTCAGATGGCGGCGCCCACTGAGGTGTCCCTGACGCCCGAAGAGATCGCGTTGAATACGGAACAGCTTCAGGCTTTGTTTTTGAAAGTCTATCGCACAAAGGATTGGCCGAAGGCCCAGGCGATTTCAAAGGAGCTTTTGCGACGGCAACCGAAGTCGAGTGAAGCCCTCTACAACTCGGGATTGGTTTTTGCAGAAATTGGGCAGCTAGGATGGGGGATTGCGCGCTTCCGCCAAGCCTTGAGCTTGTGGCCCAGTTTTTCAGAGGCTTATCGAGGTTTGATATTCCTCGAGCGAAAACTAAAACTTAATGAAAATGAAGGTTCGCGAGTGTTCTGGTTTCATTTGCAGGATGCGGGTTTTCGTTACCTTTCGCTGATGCATTTGATTTTTTTCTCCTTGTTTCTCTTTGGCGCCGCCGGATTTTTGGTGATCAAACATCTAGGTCGCAGAAGAATCGCGAAAATCACGCAAGAGTCTCCGCCGCCGCTGCCGGTGATGTCTTTTTTGTTTTGTGGAGTTTTGGTTTTGGCATTGATGTCGTCGTTGATTAAATGGAAATTGGATCGCCTTGACTTTGGGACTGTTGTTTCGCCCAAGGCGCTCGCTCTGTCAGCACCCACGGCGGGGGCGTTGAGTTTGTTTGAAATCACGGAAGGGCAAGAGGTTTTGATCGAAAACACTGATCAAGATTTCTATCAAGTTCTTTCGATGGATGGTTTGTCGGGGTGGATCAAACGTGGAGAAGTCATAGATTCTTCATTGCAAAACTGAGTGACAGGAGTGCGGGCTGTAAAAGTTGACCGCTCGCCGCGAGATGTGAGAGGACCTAGGAATGAAAAGATATGTCAGTGCTGGTTTAGTGTTGTTCGGATTTGCCTTAAGTTTCGTGAATATGGCCTGCTCATCAGCTGAAAAAACCGCAGACACTCCCGAAGGTCTGATTGAAATTGCTCGCGAGTACGAAAAAGATGAGCGGTACGAAGAAGCCATTCGCAGATTCAACGACATTCGTACGCGATTTCCCTACTCTTCGGTGGCTGTCGAAGCGGAGCTCGCGGTGGCTGACTGCAATTTTAAGCAAGAGTCATTTCCAGAGGCGCAGGCTGGTTATCAGGCTTTCAAAGAGCTTCATCCCAAGCACGCAAAGATTGCCTACGTTATATATCGCTTAGGTCTGAGCTACTTCAACCAGTTGCCGGATACCGTAGATCGGGATTTGTCACTGGCTGAAAACACGATCGCGTCGTTTGACGAAGTGATCAATGGCTACGCGACCACAGAGTATGTGCCAGAC
>CALCCV010000177.1 GCA_937900305.1 uncultured Pseudobdellovibrionaceae bacterium
CTGACTTGCGGCTGGATACGCTCACCTGCCAACAATAAATTTTCGAGCAAATTTTTGAGCGAGGCTATGGGAGTCCGTAAATCATGAGTCAAATGTCCAATCAGCTCCATGCGGTCTTTTTCAGATTGCCGAAGATTCAACACAACTCTTTCGATTTCGTCAGCCATGTGATTGAACGACACCATCAGTTGCCCGACCTCATCCACCTTGGTGATCGGAAAACGACTTTTGAGATTTCCATTTTTCAAATCTTCGATGATGTCTTCGGCCATTTTGGCCTTGTCTCTAAAGGTCGAAAAAATAAAAAATATCGACACACCAGAAGCTATAAAGATCGCGGCCAATAGCGACGCAATTGTAATGATGATGGCCGACCGCGGAGGCCCTGGCGGTCCCCCTGGTCCGTGCATTCCCGGAGGGCCCGAGGGCCGCCCCCTCCCCTCCGATGTCGCCGCTGACTTTTCGTCTGATTTTTCGCTGCCCTGATCGGGTCCAAATCCACGGTGTGACAAGCGCAAATATTGAGGAACCTCACTCTTGAGGCGAATGGTTGAGTTTGGAGGGCCCGGGCGCCACGGCGTTGGTTCAACGGCAGACTCATAAACTGCCTTCGGCAATTTGGCTTTGGCTAAAATTTGTTCTGCCGATAAAAGACTTTTTCCATCGGCGTCCAAGAGATCAAAAATGAAGGGGGAGTGTCCATTGGCGGCCTCGTTGAATTTCCGAACAACTGTCAGCTTGTTTTCATCGAGCGAATCAATCATCCTGGCAAAAGCCAACGCAAATGTTGGAGCCCTCTGTTCAAAGCGCTCTTGATCGCGAACGCGATTGACCTCATTTAAAATCATCGACGTGGCCACTGCCACAACTGTGGCCGTGATAAAAATGGCTGATGTTAGAAAGAAAAATTTTCGGTAAATTTTTGATCCAATCATATTTTTTGCAACCTGTAACCGACGCCATAGACCGATTGAATGGCAACGCCGGCGACCTCTAATTTTTTCAATTTATTTCGAATGTGACTCACGTGCGAGTCAATCGTTCGATCAAATATCTCGCCTTCGTTATTGGTGGCCGAGATTAAATCTTCACGCGAAATAACAGCTTCGGGGCGGGCCAGGAGATAGGCAAAAATATCAAACTCACGTCGATTAAAATCGATTTCTATTTTATCGATCAAAATTTTACGCTGTCCTAGCAGAGCTAAAACGGGACCATACCGAATCTGCTGTTCACGCAAGACGGGCTCTTTGAGAGCCACTTGAATTCGGGCTTGAAGTTCTTTCGAGCCAAAAGGTTTTTTAACATAGTCATTGGCCCCCATGTGCAAACCCGTCACTGCCGAATCTTCATCCGAGCGAGCCGTTAACATGATGATAGGAATCCGCGAGCCCTCGTCGCGAATTTCTCGACAAAAATCAAATCCAGTTCCGTCGGGCAAATTGACATCCAAAAGAATAAGGTCAAAAGCGGATTGGCGATTTTTTGATCGAGCGGAGGCAAGGTCCATTGCCCAACTGACTTGATAGCCCTCGGCTTCCAAGCCCACACTCAGACTTCGGCCCAGAACTGGATCATCTTCAACCAGCAATATGATACTCACAATATCTCCTATGCCTAGCAGGCTCCGCCCTTGTCTCTAGCTTGCCAATCAATTGTGGAAACGGAATGGAAAATCGCCACATTTTCGGCCCGAAGGGTCACAATTTGAGATCGAGAAATATTTTATTTTCCTGATTCATCCATACTCTCACCACAATTCCTCTCAAAAACAGATGCTGTGAGTATCAATGAAAACAGACGTGAACCCATGATGTTTGACTTAGCCGACGGAAGACATCAACACCGTCAGCCGCCTCGCAATTGACGCCCAAACTCATCTTCCAGAACCATCAAAGACCATTCAATCCGGCCAGCTATAGCTTTTAAGCGATCGAATTTCTGGCGATCAAAATCTGGTTTCGCCATCGCGGCCTGACACAAATAAAGTGTACAGGTCTCGCGCAAATGCGGTGGCACAATGCAACCCTGGCCACCGATAAAACGCAATCGATGCCCCGTCGAAGCGAACTCATGACCCAATTTTCGAGCTTCCGTTTGAACGTGAGAACAAATAGAATCTTTACAGGCACAGTCTGTGCGGGCGCAGTCCGTGCATTCTTGATTGGTGAAAAGATAAATCACCCGAAACCACTGAATCTTTCGACGGTAAAGGCGATGATACTTGGCCCTAGCTTTTTCCAACCGTAAAGGATCCACGGTTTATTCCGCCGGCCCCAGAAGAGCTAAGATATCCGATTCCATGTCAGAGACCTTTTCTCGCGGACCAAAACGCTTGACGACCTGACCCTGTCGATCAATCAAAAACTTCGTAAAATTCCATTTGATAAATTCCGTCCCCATAGATCCAGGAGCGGCTCGCTTTAAAAATTTATAAAATTCATCAGCGTCGTCACCATTCACTTTGATTTTATTCATCAGCTGGAAAGTCACTCCGTATGTCAATCGGCAGAACTCGTGAATTTCGGCATTCGTGCCCGGCTCTTGACCCATAAATTGGTTGCACGGAAAGGCCAGCACAAAAAGTCCCTGCGCTTTGTATTTTTGATAAATCTCTTCCAGCTCAGCGTACTGGGGTGTGAAACCACACTTGCTCGCGACATTCACGCACAGAATGACCCGACCTTGAAATACCGAGAGCGGAAAAGGCAAACCCATGCCATCGGTGACCGTAAAGCTATAGGCATTTTTACCAATATCGGATTCAGATTTATTTTCTGACATTCGAGCTCCCTTGCAATTGTCGATCATGCCATCGACTCAAAAATACCAGCGCCGTCGCTGCTCCGATCAAAGCCAAAAACATATCAGTCTGGGTGTCCCAAATATCACCTTGCGTGCCAAGAAACGCCTGCGCCCCTTCGCCTGACAGCAACGCCGTCCACCACTCTATCAATTCATAAAACGCACTGAATGCCAAACAAACCGAAACGACAAAGAAATTCAACCAAAACCCCCGCTTCACAGCTTGCCAGCGAATCAAAATTTCCCTGGCTAAAATGGCTGGTTCAAAACCTTGAATGAAGTGCCCCAGACGATCATAATGATTGCGGCTCATCTCGAAAAACTCTTTCAGCCAAAAGCCAATTGGAACTTCGGCGTAAGTATACTTCCCTCCGACAAACAATATGACCGAGTGAATACAGATAAGAACAAACAGCAGCGGCGTAATTTTGTCAGATCGTAAAAATTTTCCAGCGAAAATCAAGCCGAGAAAGCCTGGAGCTACTTCTAAATACCAGGTGAAGCGATCCTTAGGAAACCAACCACTCCAAATAAAAACTGTCCAACTTAGCAACCAGGCCATCCACAGCCAAATCGCCAGATTCACCGGAAAGGTCTTTGAGCTGTTTTTTTTCAACTGCTAACTCGCTTTTTTTAAAAGAGAGCCGTCGTTAAGACATGTCCACACTTTCGCATCGATAAACAATTTCAACAAGTCTTGGTCGACTTTGTTGTTGCGAGCTTCATAGTTGAGGATATTCAGGGCTCTCTCGGTATCAAGAGCTTTTTTATAAGGCCGATCGCGTGCGGTCAAGGCATCATAGATGTCAGCGATCGTCATAATCTTCGATTGCAGGGGAATTTGCAGGTCGGTGAGGCCTCGGGGGTAACCCGAGCCATCTAACTTTTCATGATGAGCATGCGCAATTTCGGCCACATTACTCAACTCTTCAGTCCAAGCAATTTCAGACAGAAATCGAAAAGTGTGGGTGACGTGAGATTCGATCTCTTTGCGCTCGAGCTCGCTCAACGAACCTTTGGGAATGGAAAGGCGCATACGAACTTCGTCGGACAGCAAATTCTGACCAAAGTTGGTGGAAAGTTCATCAATCTCACCAATCACTTTCTTGATATCAAGATCTTGCGCCATGACCATCGGTTCATTCGCGGTCAGCACATTTTTCCGAAGCAAAAGTAATTTGTTTTCAAATGCAGACAACTTTTGTTCAAGGTCTGTTTTCTGCTGTTTCAACTGATGAATAGGGCAACCACACTCTATCTGATCCAACAGGGCGTGGGAAAAGTTCTTCCACGACTCTGCCTGGTGAAGTGCTTTCGCGGACTCGAGTCGCAACATCAATGCTTCTAGCTCGTGAGGGAAAAGCTTCTTTTCTTTGCTGAGCACATCTTCCTTCACACCGATTTTTCCAAAATCATGCAAAAGCGAAGCATACCGCAACTCTCGAATTTGCTGACTATTGAATTGAACGGTTCGAAATTTTCCAATTTCGACTCGATTGAGAATCAGAGCGGTCTCGACAGTCAAAAGTGCCACCCGATCACTGTGACCACTGGTCGTAGGGTCTCGCGACTCGATTGCCATAACGGACGCTTTCACGAAGCTTTCGAACAGATTTTTGATCTCACGATTCAATTTCAAATTATTTAAAGCCACCGCAGCTTGTGACGCAAGGGCCGTCAAAAGATTTTCATCTTCTTCCGAAAATTCAACAAAGTCGGGTTCCGTTGGCTCTACGCTCAAATCCCAGTCAAAATCATCTCTGACTTTATTGATAATTTGTAAGACACCTAAAACTTGCCCTTCTGCGGATTTCAATGGCAAAACCATCATCGACTTACTTCTGTACTTCAAGTCAGCATCATATTTTTTTTCAAATTTATAAGGGACATCCGGAGGCAAATCGTACGCATCTTTAATTCGCAGGGCCTTGCCCTCGACCGCAACAAATCCAGCTAAACTTTTCCGATTGAGATCTAAGAGGCGATCTCGCAGACGCGTTCCACGAGTTCGGTTGGCTGTTTTAAGAAATCGGAGGTGACTCACCTGGATTGGAAATGGTTCGGCTTCCTGTTTGATTTTTTCTATTAGATAAATAGACGAAGCATCGGCATTGGAAATCTCCATGCCCTTCTGCAAAATCAATTCAAGAATTTTTTCAAAGCTCTTTTCGGCAGTCAGCGCGACGCCAACTTCAATCAACGAAAGAAACTTTGCGTTTTCACTTTTCAAGTGAAGCCTTTCCAAAAGTCAAAATGGACACACCGCCGACAGCGAGGCCCGCCCCTTCCTATCGACACAGAGTTCACTTTTGTGAAGAGATACCACCCCAATTGATCAGGGCTTTTTGCGAATCTAATCTAAGGCACAGGGCACCTAAGTGGAACTCACCCCCGCGACTCGCCCTCAGTCGATCGAATGGCCCTTCTGTTCGCAATGTCCCTTGAAGATTTTGAACTTAAAGCCTAGTCTATTGGACAGCTCAAAATGGAGATTTAGCAATGACCCAACCTCCCCGCCATCCACAAAATCCAAAGATCCTTGAGAAATTCGAATCCAAACGAACCGATCCCTACTTTTGGATGCGCGAAAGAGATTCTAAGCCAGTTTTAGAGGCTCTCGACGAAGAACGGAAGTATTTTGAAAACTTCAACGCTAAATTTGCACCGATCACTGAACAACTTTTCACTGAAATGAAAAGCCGTGTTGCCGACGAAGACATCGGAGCACCAATTGAATATAAAAAGAATTTTTATTTCGAAAAGTTTATCCCCGGTGCACAATACCCCCTTCTTTATTCGCGATCGCGAACGGGAGACGAAACGCAACTTCTGGATTTTGAAAAGCTCGCCTCTGGCCATACCTATTTCGATGTCGGCAATTGGAAATTTTCGGCAGATGAAACTATTTTAGCATACAGTATTGATTTTGTCGGTCGACGCTTTTACACGGTGTTTTTCTTCGACGTCGTAAACCAAACTCATTTGCCCCACAAACTTGAAAACGTCACCAATAGCTTTTTTTTCGGTCGAACCTCCCACGATATTTATTTTACCAAACAACATCTCGAGACCCTTCGACACAATGAAGTTTATTACTTGGACCTCACCACGGGCGACCAATCTCTTTTGTTCACCGAAGCCGATGAAAAATTTTGGGTGGGACTCAGTCGGTCCACCAGTCCAGGATGTTTATTTATCAGTGTCGGCTCAACAACAACGTCTGAAGTTCATTACATCGATCTCGTTGAACCTCAAACCGTCAAACTGTTTTGCCCTCGCAAAGTTGGTCATGAATACGCTGTGGCTGATGGCGGAGACAATTTTTATATACTTTCTAATTTGAAAGCTAAAAATTTTAGCATCTTTACCTGCGCAAAGCATTCACACAAACCCATTGAACAGTGGCGCGAAATCATTCCTGGCAGAAGTGATGTTTTGTTAGAAGGTCTCACTGTCTTCGCCAATCACTTCGTCGTCGAACAGCGCTCAGACGGGCTTGAGAAAATCGATATCTATGATCGCCAGACCTTGCAGGTGCGACAATTGCCCACCCTCGATGCCGCTTACAGCATGGGTTTGCAGGCCCACCGGGACTACTATGCAGACCACATTTCATTTGCTTACCAGTCGTTGCATCGACCTCTCGGCCTTTTCCACTGCGACTTAATTTCCTTAGCTACTAAAACGGTGTGGGAGCGAAAAGTTCCCAATTTTGATGCCGCCAAATATGAAAGTCGGCGGATTTGGATTCAAGCCCGGGACGGCACAAAGGTGCCCGTGACACTCGTCGTTCGCAAAGGCTTTGAGCCCCTTGGTCAAGCGCCGATGCTTTTGTACGGCTATGGATCTTACGGGCACTCCTTGGACGCCACCTTCAGCGTTTCAAAGTTGAGTCTGGTGGACCGAGGCTGGGTGTATGCCATCGCCCACGTTCGCGGTGGCTCCGAGATGGGCCGGCACTGGTATGAAGACGGTCGTCAGTTGAAAAAAATGAATACGTTCACGGATTACATCGATGCCGCCAAAGAATTGATCGCGCTCAAATATTGTGATCCCAAAAGACTTTTCGCCATGGGCGGGAGCGCCGGCGGACTTCTCATGGGTGCGGTGATCAATGCCGAACCGAAACTCTTCAAAGCCGTTTTGGCTTCGGTCCCCTTCGTCGACGTCGTATCAACAATGCTTGACGACACGCTCCCCCTCACGACGGGCGAGTACGAGGAGTGGGGCAATCCGAACGAAAAAGAATATTATGACTACATTCTCAATTACTCACCCTACGACAATTTGAAGAACCAAGAGTATCCTCACATGCTCATCACCTCGGGTTACCACGATTCTCAAGTTCAATATTGGGAACCTTTAAAATGGGTGGCGAAGCTGCGGGATCACACGACCTCAGGTAAACCGATTTTATTAGACATGAATCGGGAAGCCGGCCACGGTGGAGCCACCGGTCGCTATTCCTATTTGAAAGAGATCGCAAAAGAATATGCCTTTTTAATCTGGCGTGAATCTCAGGAGGACACATCCAATGACTGACAAAAAAAAGTGGGAAT
Source organism: uncultured Pseudobdellovibrionaceae bacterium (assembly GCA_937900305.1). Lineage (GTDB taxonomy): Bacteria > Bdellovibrionota > Bdellovibrionia > Bdellovibrionales > Bdellovibrionaceae > CALCCV01. The sequence continues at coordinate 7,365 of CALCCV010000177.1, forward strand.
CATTCGTCAAACCAAGTCCCGAAGAGCTGCGCAAACAACTCACGCCTGAACAATTTCACATCACCCAAGAAGACGGCACAGAAGCCCCTTACCGAAATCCATTTCACGATGACAAACGCGTTGGACTTTACGTCGACGTCGTTTCCGGTGAGCCGCTCTTCACTTCGATGGACAAATTCGATTCTGGCTGTGGTTGGCCCAGCTTCACTCAACCCGTGACCAAAGATTTGATCTCCGAGCGCGTTGATCGCAAACTTTTTCAAGAGCGTGTGGAGGTCAGATCAAAATACGGAAATTCTCACTTAGGCCACGTCTTTGAAGACGGCCCAGAACCTACCGGCCTCCGCTATTGCATCAATTCAGCAGCCCTTCGGTTCATTCCCAAAGAAGACATGGTTGCAGCCGGATACGGGGAGTACCTTTCCTTATTTTCTGGCGGCAGACTATGAAATATCTGGTCGAAAATATCTAGGGCGCATTCTCACAATTCGGAGCCGACATATAACCGCCCGAGGCGGCGATCCATTCGTCTTGGCATTCACCCAATTGAGTGCCAACCGTGTCATTGCAAACATCGTGATTCAAACACTCTTGCGTGTATTGGCGCGACCACACGTACCAGGCCCGGTCGCAACCGGCCCCACACCGACCGCGGCACTCTTGATCGCGGTCTCCCACCCGAACCGTATTTTGGTAGGAGTTGCCAGCCGCCGTGTGATTGGCCATCACGTCGTGGCCAATCCAATCACAAATCATGGTGTAGTCTGGCAGGCTTGGGAACCACGCGTCTGGCAGATTCGGTCTCCGAAAACGACCCCGATGAAGTGAGCTGACCTCTGGAGCCATCGCTGACGCAAAAACTGGAACAACCTCTCCGACCGGCAGCATCTCTGCATTGAACTGCAAAAATCGCAAGGCCAAGGGAGATCGTCGCAAAAGTTCGGCCTCGCTTTCCTCCAGAGCGGAGATGGCCATCGCCTTTTCTGAGGCTGAAAATTTTCGATCTGTGGAATCGACATGAAAGTCCAGAAGGCGACCTGACTCCGTATAATTTGAAATAACCTTAGTTCCAGTTGAATACACGAGAGTGATTCGCGCCGAAGATGAACCTTGGCAAATCTGAGCTCGAACAGCGTTCAGATCCATGCGCTCGCACACGTAAGGTGAAACCCGCGCTGCAGCCGAAACTGAAGTTACACCTAAAACTGAACCACCAACGAGCAGCCCCGCGAAACCCAAACCCTGAGCTAGAACCGTCCAAATCTTTGTCACACTTCCCCCTCAAAAAGTGTCTCCCTTATGACCTAAATATTCAAAAAACTCCACCTTCTAAAGGGGTGAAGCGCTGCCGAACTCTTAGCCAACCATGACATTTTTGGGCTCGGCCTGCTCAAAAGCGTCACTGACCTGGTCAGAGATCGGAAGAGCGTCGTGTAGGGAAAGAGTGTCTTC